>CALDMQ010000204.1 GCA_937917505.1 uncultured Erysipelotrichaceae bacterium
TTATGATTGTTCCTTAATTCCTTTACCACATAGTCATGGTATGGCAAAAGGCATTGATATGGATGAAGCTGTAAGACTATTTCCACATCTTTACCAAGGAGAAGGACATTTTATTGCATTGATTCAAAAACATGGAACACCACAAAAACGTAAAGTCAAGGCAATGAAACCAATGATTCCTAAATCTCATCAAAAGCTTGTTGAAGAGTTTTACCAAAAGTATTTGAACATCAAAACCCCAACTTATTTATATAACAATAAAAATCATATATACTTCCTCAATTTCCTGAATTACCTGGTATTCGTATTTTAAGAAATGGTCTTTATTTAGGTGAATGTAAGAAAAATCGTTTTGAACCTAGTCTTGCTCTTGCTTTAACACTACATAAAGATGAAGTTCAACAATCTTATACCTTTCATGAAAATGATCAACAAATCAAAGATTATTTACATGGTGAAACCATTGAAGGAACAGACCAAAAAGGTTATGGTATCATCTTTATAGATGATTATCCTTTATCATTTTATAAAGAAAGTCATCATCAAATGAAAAATCTTTATCCAAAGGGGTTAAGACGATGAATAGATATAAAGACCTAAAAACTATTTTCTATGAAACAATTGAACAAAAATGTCATGGGATTTATAAAGAAAAAGCATACTTTCACAGCATTCAAGTTGCTTCACTTTGTCAAATCTATGCAAAACATAGACATTTAGATATTGAACTAGCAAGTATTATTGGTTTATTTCATGACTATGCTCAATTTATCAATCAAAGTTCGTTTAATCATGCTATAAGATCAGCTCAAATGTTAGAAAAATATCTTATTGATTTTTCAAAAGAAGAAGTAGCAATCATTACACATGCAATTGCTAGACATAGTGACAAAGATCATATAGATGATTCTTATAGTGAATTGATTAAAGATATGGATATCTTAGCGAAATATTATGATGATTCCTCATATGTTTTTAAAGATTGTGAAAGAAAAAGACTGGATACTTTACAGCAATAATGCAAAAGAAAAAGAACGCGGGGAACGTTCTTTTTTATATATAGACGAATTTATATGTTCAGGGAGAGGGTCGTCTATAAAGTATATTATATTGTCTTTTCTTAAGACACTTATATCATACATATATGATATGAATTCTCTGTGAACTATTTATGTAATTTTTATGAACATATGCTTTTTAAAATAATAAAAAAGAAGTGCTTTTTATACACTTCCTCCCTCTATTGAATTTGATCAACTGCTTCACTTTGAATAACATAAATATCATTAGGAACACATACAATTTGTTTAGAACTTCCTTTTTTTACCCAACCCACTTTTTCACAATCATGATTAGGACAATCAACATTCACTGCATGGTATTGTCCATCTTTCACTTCTAAAGAAAAGTTTCCATAATTTCCCTTAAAATCATATGTTTTATTTTCATTGATATTTACTTCTGCAATCATCTTATTTTGATGATATACTTGTATGACTTCCTTTTCACCTTGAAACATCATATAAATGCCATAACCGACACCAATCACAATACATAATATTCCAATAAAAATAATATCTTTCTTTTTCAACTTTCTAACCTCTCATATACTCTTTCTACACGTCCAATCTTTAAACCAATAAAGAAAATTAAAACACCTATCATATTTAATAAAAAATCATCAATATCTCCAGTTCCTGCTTTTATCACAACTTGAATTACTTCGACTGATACAACTATTAAACTCATTGTCCACCAAAAGACAACACTATTTCTTTGACTACGAAAATAAAATACTAAGAAATAAGCCATAGGCATAAATATCAATAAATTTCCAATAATATTCATACACAACTTTTCTAATGACAATACGCCTATATGGTAACCATGAATAAACAAACGTAATGTCGCAAAAACATCAAAATTTATCATTGGATATTGTTTAAGAATTTCATAATTTCTTCCAAAATCTTTATCTAAAAATAAAATCCAAATAAAATTTAATAAGTAAATGACAAACATAACATTGTGAGCTTGTTTCATTATCTTCTTTCGATAAAGAATATCACACTTTTGTATACTCAAATACGTATAAAAAATTATACTTAAAACTTGTAATAATACCAGACACATTTTTTGCATCATCGACAAATCAAATTCCATAAATATTTCACTCAGCCATTGTGCTAAAAATGCAATGATAAAAATAATCAATATAATATATCTATATTTTCTCAAAGGTATCACCTCTTTCATCTTAACGAACTTTGAAGAATAAATCAATATTTTTCTCTTTCTTTATTTCCTATCTAGGTGTATAATATTTATATGAAATATGATTTAAGGAGGAATAAAAAATGGTTAAAATCATGTTAGCATGTAGTGCAGGTATGTCTACAAGTTTATTAGTAACTCGTATGGAAAAAGCTGCTGCTGAAAGAGGACTTGAATGTAAAATTTGGGCTGTTAGTGAAACTCAATTATTAACAGAATATACAAACGAACCTGCTGACGTTATCTTAGTTGGTCCTCAAGTTAGATTCCGTTTAAACGGTATCAAAGAACAAGTTAAAAATGCTATTCCTGTAGATGTTATTGATATGCGTACTTATGGTATGATGGACGGAACTAAAGTCTTAGACCAAGCATTAAAAATGATTGAAGACTGGAATAAATAGTAATTGAAAAGATGCATTGCGCATCTTTTTTTATTTATAGAATTGATTCTCTTTCTTTAATTGACAAGCATTTTTTTAACGTTCTATCAATCCCTAAGCATTTCGCACCTTTAATTGTTCCTAATTCGATAATTTCCTTTGAAGGAAATAAAGAACGATCGTGGTGATGATTTTTATGGAAAGTTGCAAACATTTTAAACTGTGTAAACAAATCCAATGTGTTTCCACTTGATGGACCATCAGTTCCTAACCCCACATTGAGCTTAGCAAATGCTTTCAACTTTTGATTATGTACAACACAATAACCATCTTGTTTTTCAGCAATTTCATTTTGTTCTTTGACCATATCGTTAACATTTCTTCCCATGACCATGACATTATGATGATCATGTGCCCAAGATGTTGCAATATCTCCATCATTTATAGCACCTTTAATTAGTGCATAACTTTTTCTACCTGTATTTTGATAACGTTCAAATACCACAAGTAATGATAAACCAGCTTCTTTCCATACCAATTGATGATTAACTACATCAATTTCTATTTCTCTATGATGTGTAAATGTAGAATGTTCTTGTATTTCAATCACATGGTATAACGCTTTTTCATTTTCAATATCAACTTTGATTTCAAAATCAGAAGAAGATGCTTTAGTACAGTGAACAGATTGATAAGATTCTTTGGGGAAAGTTGAATTTTCTTCTTCAATCACAATATGTCGATCAACCTAGTAAACACATTGTCCGCTTTTATAAACAGAATAAATAGAAAAATCATCTAAGCTATCGAGCAAAATAAAGTCCGCAATCTTTCCAGGCGCAATAGCATCTCTATCAATTAAATGCATACGTCTTGCAGGAGTGTATGTCGCACAATAGATTGCTTTTTCTATTGGCATTCCTAGATCACTTGCAAGTTTGACTAGCAAGTTCAAATGTCCATCTTCTAAATGCTCTGCCATCACATCATCAGTCACTAATGAAAAATATTCATAAAATTGATTTTTAACCAATGTATCAACATTTTCCTTAGTCATTGATTTTCTTTAAATCTCTAAAAACATACCATTTTGAATTTTTTCAACAATCGAAGACGATGATTGCTGCGTGTGATCCGCATCTACACCATAATAAATATATCGAGATAAATCTAAACATGTAATCTTTGGATAATGTCCTTCAATTGGTAAAGCAAAATAATGATCATGACAAACATCAATAATATCTCTAGTGAGAGATGAATCTGGGTTTGTTAAATCTTTAAAATTCATAACTTCACCTAAACATAATATTCTATGATCTCTTAAAAGTTCTAAAACATTAGCAGCATCAATATGTCCACCAATCGTTTCTAACAAAGCATTTGTAGAAGAAACAGAAGAAGGAATTCCATAAAAAATGTCCAATATTGTAGCATTGGACATATAAACTTGAATCCCTTCTATTCCAAAAACATTTGCTATTTCATGAAGATCTGCTACAACAGTTGTTACCCCATGCTTTAACACAGCTTTTAAAAATTCACCAGGAATAGTCATTGAACTTTCAATATGCAATGTATATCAATTAACCCCGGTATCATATATTGACCATCAGCTTCAATAAACTTATCACACTCAAGATGATCAGTCGCAGAAATATGATAAAATTTCCCATCTAATATATATACATTTTTCTTTTCAAAAGATTGAGTAAATGTATTATAAACATGAGCATTCTTTATTAATTGATCTACTTTCATATTTTACTCCTCCATTTTTATATATAAAATCTAATTTTATAAGATAAATAAAGCATTTTTTGACAAAAAATATATCAAAGTTTCTGTATATTGTCTAACATAATTTTTACACAAAATAAATTCAATAATTTTTTTCTAAGAATTTGACTTAATAAAAAAAGAGCGATTTTTACATCGCCCTCGCTATATTATTTTTTAGCAAATTTTGATTCATAATCATAGATAGTTCTTAAAATGTTTTCCATATCATGTACCATTGGCATTCTTGGGTTTGCTGGAGTACATTGATCTTCATAAGCATTCATAGCCATTCTATGAACTGATTCTTCCCAAGCTTCTTTAGTGATACCTTGAGATTTTACGTTGCTTACTACACCAACTTTATAGCATAATTCTTCACATGCATCAGCAAACATTGCAACACCTTCTTCAGGAGTTTTTGGATTTAATCCGATTAATTGTGCTAATTCCATGTATTTAACATCAGCTTTATAGTTTTCAATTTTTGGCCAAATGTTTAATTTAGTTGGAACAGTTCCGTTATATCTAATAACGTGTGGTAATAAGATACCATTTGTTCTACCATGAGGAATATGCCATTCTCCACCAATCTTATGAGCTAATGAGTGGTTCATACCTAAGAATGCATTAGCGAATGCCATACCTGCGATAGTTGCAGCATTATGCATTTTTTCTCTTGATAATGGAGAACCTACTTTTACAGATTCTTCTAAGTAATCGAATACTAATTTAACTGCTTGTTTTGCCCAACCATCAGTGAAATCAGATGCTAAGATTGAAACATAAGCTTCAATAGCATGAGTCAATACGTCAATACCTGTATCAGCAGCAATTGCTGATGGTAAGCTTGTTACAAATTCAGGATCCACAATAGCAACTGTTGGAGTTAATGAGTAATCAGTTAATGGATATTTTTTGTTTGCTTTCTTATCAGTGATAACTGCGAATGGAGTTACTTCTGATCCAGTACCTGAAGTTGTTGGGATACAGATTAATTTTGCTTTCTTTCCTAATTCAGGGAATTTGAATGCACGTTTTCTAATATCCATGAATTTTTGTTTAATGTCATCAAAGTTCACTTCTGGATGTTCATACATTAACCACATAACTTTTGCAGCATCCATTGCAGAACCTCCACCTAATGCGATGATACAATCAGGTTCGAATTTTCTCATGATTTCTACACCTTCATTAACTGTATCAATACTTGGATCTGGTTCTACATCCATGTATAATTCTAAGTCAACTTTATTAAGTCTTCTACCGATAACATCTTCAATTTTTGCAACATATCCAAGATTGTACATACCTCTATCAGTAACAATCATAGCTTTTTTCATGAATTTCATATCTCTTAAATATCTAATTGAATTTCTTTCAAAATAGATTTTTGGAGGAAGTTTAACCCATTGCATATTGTTATTACGTCTCCCTATTCTCTTAATATTTAATAAGTTAATAGCACTTACGTTATTAGAAACTGAGTTATGTCCGTAAGAACCACAACCTAATGTTAATGATGGAATAAATGCATTATAAACAGAACCAATACCACCAAATGTAGATGGTGCATTTTCAATCACACGAATAGCTTTACATTGTAAACCAAATTGTACAGCAATATCATGATTTTCAGTATGAATAGCAGCTGAATGTCCTAAACCATTAAATTCAACCATTGCTGCTGATTTTGCAATACCATCTTCAGTAGAGTCTGCTTTTAAGACTGCTAATACAGGAGATAATTTTTCTCTTGTTAATGGTTCATTAGGTCCAACTTCATTACATTCTGCAAGTAAGATTTGAGTATCTTCAGGAACTTTGATACCTGCTTGTTCAGCAATCCAAGTCGCTGGTTTACCAACAACTGCTGGTAAGACACCTTTGTCTCTATCTGGGAACATGAAGTTTTCAAGTTTTGCTTTTTCTTCTTTATTTACCCAATAAACTTTAAAACGAGAAATTTCTTCTTTGAATTCTTTATAAATTTCTTTATCAACGATAGCTGCTTGTTCAGAAGCACAAATCATACCATTATCAAATGATTTTGATAATACAATATCGTTAACTGCTCTTTTTAATACACAGCTTTTTTCAACATATGCAGGAACGTTACCAGCACCTACACCTAATGCAGGTTTACCACAAGAATATGCAGCGCTAACCATTGCATTACCACCAGTTGCTAAGATAGTCGCAACGCCAGGATGATTCATTAACGCAGTTGTTGCATACATTGATTTCATTCCTAACCATTGGATACAGTCTTCTGGAGCACCTGCTGCAATTGCTGCATCTCTAATGATTTTTGCTGCCATTACTGAACATTCATAAGCAGATGGATGGAATGAGAAGATAATTGGGTTTCTTGTCTTTAATGAAATTAAAGATTTGAAAATAACAGTTGAAGTTGGATTTGTTGTTGGAACAATACCACATACTACACCAACTGGTTCAGCAATTTCAGTCACACCAGTTAAAGGATCTTCACTAATAATTCCTACAGTTTTTAAGTGACGTAAATGATTTGTAACATATTCACAAGCAAATAAATTTTTAACTGCTTTATCTTCAAAAACACCTCTTCCAGTTTCTTTGATAGCAGCTTCAGCTAAAATACCGTGTGCATCTAATCCTGCAACAGAGCATTTAGCTACGATATAATCAATCGCATCTTGACTATATAATTCAAATTTTTCTAAAGCAACCAATGCTTTTTGAACCAACTCATCAACATGAGCATCAATTTGTTCATTAGTTAATTCTTCAGCCTTTGGGGCTTCTTTTTTAACAGTTTTCTTTTCAGCCATTTTAATTCCTCCATGTATATTGTTTTGACAAATTCAGTGTACTATAAACTTTGTGAAAAAACAAGCAAGGAGCTTAAAAAAATAAAAGAAAACGAATTGCAAGGGTTTACAACTCGTTTACTATTTTCATGATATGAAAATTTTGTGAAATTTATAACAAACTGACAATATACGCTGTATAACAAAACAACATAATTCCTGCACCATATTTCTTTAATCTTAATTTTTTTCCAGTAAATGCCATAAACAATAACACAGCACCAATAGAAATAATTCCATCCAATAAGAAATTAGAAGCAAAAGGAACTCCACCTGGCGCAACCAACGCCGTTGTCCCTAAAACAAATAAAATATTAAAAATATTACTTCCAATAATATTTCCAACTGCAATATCATATCGTCCCTTAAAAGAAGCACTTACAGAAGTCACAAGTTCTGGCAAAGATGTTCCCACTGATACAATTGTCAGACCAATCAAACGATCACTAACTCCAAAAGTTCTCGCCATTTCACTAGCTGCATCTACTGTTACCTGACTTCCGACCACAACACAGATTATTCCTAAAACAATCATTAAAATAAGTTTCCATAAACGATCATCTTCTTCTAGCTCCGGCACATCATCAACAGCACTATCATCGCCTTTTTTTGTTAAATAGAAAAGATATAATAAGAAAGCAAAGAAGAAAATCCATAAGACAACACCGTCTATAAATGCTAAATTTCCATCAACATACCCTAAAAAATACAAAACAATGGTAATCAAAATCACAAAAGGAGTTTCTATAAAAAAAGTATTCTTTTTAACAACCAATTCACCAATCAATCCAGATGCCCCTAAAATAAGCAACACATTTGCAATATTACTTCCAACAATATTTCCAATCGCAATCCCAGACGTTCCTTTTAAAGCAGAGGTAATACTTACAGCTGCTTCAGGAGCACTCGTTCCAAAAGCGACAATTGTTAAACCAATAACAATTTGTGGGATATGCAACATTGCTGCTACTTTAGAAGCACCTTCTACAAAAATATCGGCACCTTTAATCAATAAGATAAACCCAACTATGAGTAATAGAATTTGAATAAACATAATCTTCCTCCTCAACTGATTTTTAGTATAACATATTTCATTGTCGTAAAAAAGAAAAACTGCTTTCGCAGCTTTACTCAATCATCTCAACTTGCATTTGTTTATAAACTTCATGAATCAAATCTGCTTCAGCCAAATCATCACTAAAAGCAGTTGCTCCTCCACAAGCACTTCCCAGCAATAAAGCTTTTCGATAATCACAAAATTGTATATAACCAGCTAAAAATCCAGCCACCATACTGTCTCCACTACCAACACTATTTTTCAATTGACCTTTTGCACTCTCACACATATAAACACGACCATCTTCTGCAACCAAGATAGCACCTTTTTTCCCTAGTGATACCAAAACATTTATTGCTCCTTGTTTTTGTAATTGTTTAGCATAAGCGATAATCTCTTGTTGTGTTTTTATTTGAACATGAAAAAGTTCTTCTAATTCTTGATGATTAGGTTTGATTAAAAATGGATGATAAGGTAAAACTTTCTTTAACAACTCATTTGTCGCATCAACGACAATACGAACATTTTTATGTTGAACTAATTGTATCACTCTTTCATATATATCATAAGGCAGTGATGATGGGATACTTCCAGCTAAAACCAGTGTATCACCATCTTGAATTCGATTTAACTTATTCAATAATTCATCTAATTTCTTATCAGAAATTAAAGGTCCATTACCATTAACCTCTGTTTCCCTTTGTCCTTTTAATTTAACATTAATTCTTGAAACTCCTGATTCCAATTCACACAAATCACATTGAAAACCACGTTGATCTAATCGCTTCACAATCTCTTTACCAACAAAACCGGCTACAAAACCCAAAGCCATTGTATCTATATTCAAACGCGAAAGAATTGTAGACACATTAAAACCTTTCCCACCAACATAAATATCCTCATAATTAGAACGATTTGTTTCCTCTTCTTTAAAATTATCAAGATGCATAATATAATCTAAAGATGGATTTAATGTCACTGTATAAATCATAATCTCTTACCTCCCTATTTCTAAAGAAATTATATGATTAAATACATTCATTATCAACAACATTTCATAAAAAAGAGAGCACTATCATTCAGTACTCTCCATTATCATTATTTCATTAATTCTTCTCTTTTTTTATTTAAGATAATAATTGCTCCACCAACTAATGCCAATCCTGCAAATGATGCATATAATGTCATATTACTTTCATCATCAGTTTTCACAGTTTCTTCTTTTTGAGTTGGTTTTGTATTAGGTTTATCTCCTGGTGTTGGTACAACACTCATATCTCCATCTTTTGTTTCAAAAATCATATAAACTGTTGTATCTTTATCAAATACATATGATTCATCCAATTTTACTTTTCCATCTTTATCAACAAAGAAACCTTTAAATACAAGTTCTTCATCTTTAAATTGTTTCATAACTTCTTCAAGTTCAGCAACTTCTTCTTTAGTTAATGCATAACCTTTTTCAACTTTTTCTGTTAAATCATCAACAGTAATATTAGTAACTCCACCAAGTTTCATTAATTCTACTAAATCTTCTCCTGCAATAACTTTTCCATTAATCACTGCTGCTAAAATCATATTAACAGTTTCTTTATTTGTAACTGTCACTTTTTGTCCATCAGCTAATACTTCTCCATTAACAACAACAACATCACCACTATTATTTGTTACTTCAACACCTGCAGGAACAGAAATTGTATCTATACCTTTTAAAATTTCTACTGATTTTGAAGCTTTAGAAGCTACTTCATTTAATACTTTTGCTTCATCAACATAATATGTTCCATCAACTTTGATTAATCCTCTCTCATTAACAACATATGTTGATACATTTTTATCAAATGTTCCAGATTTAACATCAATATTTAATTTATCAGTTTCTGGAATTAGATTTCTATTTTTATCCCAAACCACTAATTCATCCTTAATATGTGCACCATCAATGTTGATGTTACTTTTACCTGTAGCATTTTCAAAGTAATGCCAAAGAACTACTTTGCCTTCAATTTCTCCACCATTAATATTAAGGCTAGAATTAAAGTTATCATATTTTAAAACTGTAACTTGTCCTGTTAACTTACCACCAGTAATTGTAGTATCACCATAAGACTGTATAGCTTGTGTTGGACTAGAGATTGTTCCACCTTCAATATTTAATTTTGTATTTTCTTCTGTTTTAATAGCAATAAATCCATTTTCAAATTTTCCATCTTTAATTGTTAATGAACCTGCATTTCGTACTAATGAAGAGAACTTACCTTTAGAATGTACATTGGCATTTTCAATTGTCATTTTTGAACCAGCTTCATTAGAAATAACGTACCAACTATTGTTACCAGAGATAGTTGGAGATTCACCTGTTTCTTTTGAACGTGTGAATTTTCCACCTTTAATTGTAGCTACAGCACCTTTATCATTTACTAATGCTCCTCTACCATTACTTGTATTATCTACAGTACCTTTACCAACAATTGTTAAGTTACCTTGATTTAAAATAGTATGTTGTTTATTAGTATTTGTAATATTCTTTCCATTTAAATCTAATGTTACATTAGTATTTTCTGGAATAACAATACTTTCATTTACATCTTTATCCAATTTCACAGTTACTTTTGCATTTTCTTCTAAATATTTTAATGCTTCAACTGTTTTAAAAGTACCTGAATGAATAGATATTCCTTCTTTAGCAGCCGCTTCTGACCCTTCAGTATAAGAAATATTACCAAAAGTACCATTGCCTTTAATATTTAATTTATGTGTTTCACTGTTTGAACTATCGTATACAATAGGTCCTTCGATTGTACCAGTGTAATCTTCAGCAAATGTTACATTTACATTTGGATAATTTGAAAACTTACAAACATCAAATGCAATCATATTACTATTTGCTTTAATTGTTGTATTTCCTTTAAATGTAACGTCTCCGTTATTAATACTTAAAGCATATGCTACTTTATCTGATTGAGACTTAATAGTCATATCTTCTAATGTTAAATTCGCATAGTTTTGAATAATCATTCTAATATTATTTGCACCATCAGCAACATCGATAGTCCCATTTTTAAAAGTAATATTTGAATCCTTTAATAATTGGAACCCATTTGTTTCAGTTCCAGCAGATCCAGCACCAGGACCATCTAAAGTATAAGTATGTCCTGCAAAGTCAATTGTAAAATCTTTTTTACTTCCAACTGAAATTCCTGTTGCTTTATCTACATCTTTTAATAAATCAATAGTTTGACCCTCTGTCACTGCATTTATTGCAGCCTCAAGTGTAGGATATTTTTTGCCACCAATTTTTGCGACATTACCCCCTGCAGCTGATGCTGGCATAATCAAACTTAGACTGACTAAAATAGCTAACATCTAGCCCATATTTTTTTCATGTTCTTCCCTCCAATATTATAATATTGATAGTCGATACGATGGATATATCACTACCTAAACAAATTATACTCCCCCTCCATATTTTTTTGTCAATAACGATGAAATCCTTTTACACAAAAAAGAGATTTTTTTACAAATCTCTCCATCATACTAATATTGTTTGTCTATGAATTGGAATGAATACGAAACAATCATACCTATTCCATAACCAAATAAAGAACCTGTTAATATTCTTCTCATATTTGTACTTTCTATATACAAAAATGTCTGCAAACATCCATCAATAATCATAGGTAACATACA
>CALDMQ010000205.1 GCA_937917505.1 uncultured Erysipelotrichaceae bacterium
TAAAATTACCTGAAAAATAAGCAAACGCTTATTTTTTTAATTAAGGAGGACATTATGCTTGTATCTTTTGTATATCCTATGCGTTCTTTAAAACGAGAACGTCAAATTACAGTGTATTTACCTGATGATTATTATCAACAAAAGAGATCTTATCCAGTGATGTATATTAACGATGGTCAAAATGCTTATTTTGATTGTTTGTCTTTTTGTGGTGTAAGTTGGGGATTTTTAGACTATGTTCAAGATCATCGTTTGGATATTATTATGGTTGCGATTCCATGTAACTTTGAGGGGTTTAAACGTATGGATGAATATGGTCCTTGGGTAATTGATGAAGACTTAGCAAAGGATGAAACAAATCAAAAAGGGTTGTCTATTGGTGGTGAAGGTCAAGTATACATAGAATGGTTAAAAGATGATTTAAAGCCTTATATAGATAAGAGGTTTCGTACAATTCAAGATGATACAGCAATTGTTGGAAGTTCAATGGGTGGTGTGATTAGTGCCTACGCAGGACTTGCTTATCCTCAAGTGTTTAAAAAGTGTGCATGTTTATCAACGGCTTTTTGGTTTTATATGAATGAGTTTGAAGAGTTGATTGATTCTCAGGATTATGATAGTGATTTTAAGTTTTATTTTGATTTAGGGGAATTTGAAGGTTGTGGGAATGAAAAAGCAGATGAATGGTATCCAGAAAGTAATGCTCGGATTTTAGAGTTGTTAGAAAAGAAAGTCGAGAAGTTAAGGTTTTATTATTTTGAAGGGGAAGAACACAACGAAGCAGCATGGCGTAAACGTGTGCCTTTGTTTATGAAATTCTTTTATGAGGGGTGATTTGATGTATAAGATGATATTGTCGGATTTAGATGAAACACTATTAGTGAATCATCATGTTCCCAAGTTTAATCAAGATGTAATACATAAAGTGTGTGAAAAAGGTGTGAAGTTTGTGCCTGCGACTGGACGTGCGTATAATATGATTGGAGACATTTTAAAGGAAATAGGTACTTATCAAAAGGAAAATGAATATTCTATTTGTTTTAATGGTGGTTTGATTGTGGAGAATAAGAATGATAGGATTCTTCATTTTAAGGGTTTGACATTTGAACAAACGAAAACATTCTTTGAAATAGGTTTACAATATGAAGTGTGTATTTTGATTTTTACATTGGATTGTTGCTATATTTTTAGGGCTGATCCAAATGAAGTCCAAAGAAAGATTGATCAAAAAGCACGTTTTGAAGTGATTGATGTGGATTGTATGGATTTTTTAAAGAATGAAAAGATTGCGAAGATTCTTTTTGAAAGACGTGATATGGATTATTTGTTTGATATTGAAAAGAATATTGATCCTCATTTGAAAAAAGATATCAGTATCAGTTATTCCTCATATCGTTATTTAGAAATTAATCCATTGGGTATTGATAAAGGCTATGGATTGCGTTGGTTAGCGAATTATCTAGGTTATCGAAGCGAAGAAGTCATTGCGATAGGAGATAATTATAATGATGTAGAGATGATTAAAGAGGCAGGATTGGGTGCTTGTGTATCAAGTGCAAGAGAGGATATTCAAATGTTGGCTAATTATGTTGCTAAATGTGATTATGATGAAGGTGCTGTTCGGGAAGTGATTGAGAAGTTTGTGTTGGAGGAAAAGAAAGATGTATAAGTTAATCGCAAGTGATATGGATGAAACGTTATTAAATGATGAACATGAAATTTGTCAAAGAAATATTGATTTGATTATGAAGGCTAAGGAAAAAGGTGTGAAATTTGTGCCTGCAACAGGGCGAGGGTTTATGTCTATTCAAAATAATTTAAAGACTTTAGGTTTGTATGATGAAGCTTCTGAATATGTGATTTCGTTTAATGGTGGAGCTTTGAGTGAAAATAAAGATAATCGTATTTTATTTTTTAATGGGTTATCTTTTGAAAAGACAAAAGAGATTTTTGAATTTGGCTTAACATGTGATGTATGTATGCATATTTACACACAAGACCAAGTTTATGTTTATAATTTAAATGAATCTGAAGCACAAAGAATTAAAAATCAAAAATTGGAATGTGTGATTATGGAAGAAAATACAATGGATTTCTTAAAGGATACACCGATTTCTAAAATCTTATATCAAAATATTGATGTTCCTTATTTAATGAACTTAGAACCAAAGATGGAAAGTATTGTCAAAGGGGAATGTGCAGTGAGTTATTCTTCTAATCGTTATATGGAATTTAATAAGATTGGTGTGGATAAAGGGCAAGGACTTCACAAATTAGCTGAAATTTTAGGAATTGATATTTCTGAAACAATTGCGGTAGGAGATAATTATAATGATATGCCAATGTTAGAAGTAGCAGGTTTATCAGTGGCAGCCAATAATGCGGTGGAAGATGTGAAAAAAGCATGTGATGTTGTGACAAATGCGGATAATAATGAAGGTGTTATTGCAGAAATTATAGAAAGGTTTATTTTATAATGATGGATTTTAAGACAATTATTGCACATGAAAAGCAACAACCTTATTATCAAGAATTAGAACAGTTTGTCAGTCAAGAATATGCTACAAAGACAATATATCCACCAAGAACACGTGTTTTTCATTGTTTTAATTTTAAAGATTATGAAGATATTAAAGTTGTGATTATTGGACAAGATCCTTATCATGAAGAACACCAAGCAAATGGATTGGCGTTTAGTGTGGAAAGAGGCGTGAAGATTCCACCGAGCCTTGTGAATATTTATAAAGAAGCCCATGATGATGTGGGAATTGATATTCCTACTCATGGTGATTTGTCAGCGTGGGCGAATCAAGGGGTTTTATTGTTAAATACGGTTCTAACGGTACGTGCTCATCAAGCAAATTCTCATAAGGAAAAAGGTTGGGAAGTGTTTACGAATCACATAATTGAAATAATGAATCAAAGAGAAAAGCCGCTGGTTTTTATTCTGTGGGGTAGACAAGCTATGGATAAAGAGGCCATGATTGATACAGAGAAGCATTGTGTGATTAAAAGTGCTCATCCTTCACCTTTATCAGCTTATCGTGGTTTCTTTGGATCAAAGCCTTTTTCTAAGACAAATGCTTTTTTAGTGGAAAAGGGTATGGACCCGATTGATTGGAGGATTGAGTGATGTTTGATAATGTGAATGATGCTATTGCTTATATTGAATCGAAAAGACAAAAACGTACACTTGATGAGTTTAGAGATACTTTGAATAGATGTGGGATTTCTATGAAACAAAAGAATATGATTCATGTTGCTGGAACAAATGGTAAAGGTTCAACTGTGAATTATCTAAGAAGTATTTTGAATGCTCATGGTTATAAAGTGGGAACTTTTACTTCTCCTTATTTGATTTGTCACAATGATCGTATTCGTGTTGATGATGTTCCTATTAGCGATGAGGATTTATTAATGTATATCAATCGTTATTATGATGTGATTGAAGAAGATAAGTTATCTATGTTTGAAATAGATGTGCTTATTATGTTAGATTATTTCCAATCATTAGATCTTGATTATCGTATTATTGAAACTGGTATTGGTGGTTTGCATGATAAGACAAATGTTATTGATCCTATTGTGAGTGCTATTACGAATATTGGTATGGATCATCAAGATGTTTTAGGTGAAAGTATCTATGATATTATTAATGAAAAGATGGGGATTATTAAACCTAATCAGATGTTTTTTACAACAGAAATTCAAGGAACAATCCTTGTACGTTTACAAGAAGAATGTGATGTTCATAAAACGATGATGTATGTAGTGCCTGAATATCAAGTTTCTCGTTATCCATTTCATTTTCGTTATCGTGATATGGCATTTACGTTGTATAATCAAGGAATTTATCAAGTGTCTAATGCGCGTTTAGCATTAACAATTGCTTCTAAGTTGATTACTTTTGATCCTGATTTAACAACTTCAGCTGTGGAAAATGCGTCATGGAAAGGACGTTATGAAACATTAAAGTTTAAAGATACAACGGTGGAAGTTGATGGTGCTCATAATATTCCGGGTATTGAAGCTTTGATTCAAACTTTACGTGTGAAAAGGGAAAAAGATATTGCAATTATTTTTTCGTCTTTAAAAGATAAACACACTGATGATATGTTAAATATGTTATTAAAAGAGGGGTATATGGTATATTTAACAACATTTAATGATGAACGTGCGATTGATTTATCTACATATCAGTCTGATGAAAATTTGGTTGTTATTCATGATTTTGTTGAGGCTTTGAACACTTGTTATCATAAAAAGAAGAATGTTGTGGTAACAGGGTCATTACATTTTATATCGAAAGTTAGAAAATATTTAATAGAACTTTAAAAGCTATCCGTGAGGGATAGCTTTTAGTTTGTAGAGTAGTTGATTGGTTCATCAAATTCTGCCCAGTTAAAGTACACGAATTGGAAAATATAGTGTTTTTGATTTTTAGGGTCACTTACAACAAAGTGATCTCTACCTACTTGTTCGATGACGCCTTTGTAGGCGCGATCTCGCCAATCATCACTACTTGTATAAGTGAAGTAGAATGTTCCCAGTTTCCCAATGTTCAAACGTAATATGTTTTCTAAATATGTTTGTTGGGTAATGGGAGTGGGCATGCTTGGTAGGTTATTACCTTGTAAAATGTTATTTGGGTTGTTCGTATCCATAGTTCCTCCTATAAATCGCAGTTGAGTTTTTGCCCTGGTGCGTAAAAACAGTGATTTTTAAAACGACCTGTTAATGAACCGTAAAATTTATCTGGACATGGTTTTCTTGATCCAGGATTTTTAAACCATAGGGCATTGGTTGCCGGTTCAATACGGTATCCTTCAATGTTTCTTAATGCGAGTTCTCTTTCTTTGGCATTGACGGGTTGATTGAATAAAGGCTGTCCAACTCCAGAAAAGGCATTTTTTTGATAAACGACTTCTGAAATGTTGCGTGTATTTTTAAAAACATCACAGTTAGCGACAACACGATTGACAACAACGTTTCCAACCATCAACATTCCTTCTTCGCCTTCGCCTAGAGCTTCGGCTTTCATAATGCGTGCTAAAAGATCAACATCAGAATCATTGAATTGAATTCTTGGGGACATATTCATCACCTCTTTGTAGTATATGCACGCTTTTAATTTTAATGATAGAAATCAAAAAAAGTGTATACGGTTACATTATAATTTCTCTTTTTTGAAAATGACTTAATTTTTGTTTTTTTTTAACTGAATTATGATAAAATATATAGTATAGGTAAGCACTTTCAAATTAAAGCTTAGGAGGAAGAATTATGGGGAAAGAAATTGTTGCTATGATCTTAGCAGGTGGTAGTGGTACTCGTCTTGAAGCATTGACTGCTAAAGTGGCGAAACCTGCTGTTTATTTTGGAGGGAAGTATCGTATTATTGACTTTCCTTTGAGTAACTGTGCAAACTCTGGTATTGATGTTGTAGGAGTTTTAACACAATATGAATCTGTTTTATTAGGTACTTATGTTGGTGCTGGTTCTAAGTGGGGACTTGATGGAAACAACTCACTTGCTGCAATTTTGCCAGCTCGTGAAAGAGGAGAAGTTGGTGCGACTTGGTATGCTGGTACTGCAGATGCGATTTATCAAAATATTGGGTTCTTAGATCAATATAATCCTGAATATGTTTTGATTTTATCTGGTGACCATATTTATAAAATGGATTATGCGGATATGTTAGCTGCACATAAAGCAAAAGGTGCTGATTTAACAGTAGCGGTTTTAAATGTAACTTTAGAAGAAGCTAGTCGTTTTGGTATTATGAATACGAATAAAGATGGATCAATCTATGAGTTTGAAGAAAAACCAGCGAATCCAAAATCTACATTAGCTTCTATGGGTATTTATATTTTCACGTATAAGGAACTTAGAAAATATTTGATTGAAGATGCGAAAGATGAAAATAGTAAACATGATTTTGGTATGAATATCATTCCAGCGATGTTAAATGAAAATAAGAAGTTATATGCTTATGAGTTTGATGGATATTGGAAAGATGTTGGAACTGTTGAAAGTTTATGGCAAGCGAATATGGACTTGTTAGATGATAAGGAACTAGATCTTTATAACATTAAGAAAGATTGGAAGATTTATACAGAAGATACATTGAGTAAACCTCAATTTATTGGTGAACAAGCAACGGTTAAAAAATCATTGATTACACAAGGGTGTGTGGTGAATGGTGATGTCAAAGGTTCTGTTTTGTTTAATAATGTTTATGTTGGTGAAGGAGCTAAGATTGTGGATTCTGTTTTGATGCCTGGTGTATTGGTTGAAGAAGGGGCAGAAGTTTATAAAGCAATCGTTGATGAAGGTGTCGTTGTGAAATCTAAGAAAGTTATCAACAAGGAAGCTAAAAAAGTTGAACTTGTAAGTGATAATGCGAGATAGGGGAGGAATATATCAATGGCTAAAGTTGTAGGTATAGTAAATTTACATTCTGATGTAACTTATAAAGGATTAACTGAAAGACGTCCTGTTGCTTCTGTGAGTTTTTTAGGACGTTATGGAATTATTGATTTTGTATTATCTAATATGTCTAATTCTAATGTGGATACTGTAGGGGTTTTGATTAAAGAAAAACCAAGGTCTTTATTTAAACATTTGGGTAGTGGTAATTCTTGGAATTTTAACTCTAAATCTGGTGGAGTTTCATTACTTTATAATGAAAAGTATGCAAATAATGCTATGTATAATCATGATATTAATAACTTGGTTGAAAATATTGCCTTTTTAGAAAAAGCAAAGGCTGATTATGTGGTTGTTGCGCCAGCCCATATTATTACAACTATGAATTATGCAGAAATTGTTGATGCACATGCAAAATCTGGTGCTGAAATTACAATGGTTTATCAAAAGATTAATAATGCTAATGAAACATTTGTTGGTTCTGATTATTTGCAATTGAAAAATAAACAAGTTGTTGAAATTAAGAAGAATAAAGGGAATCGTAAAGAAAGAAATATTTCTTTAGAAACTTATGTTTTTAATACAAAAGTGTTGTTAAGTTTAATGAATTATGCAAAGAAGGTGAGTTCATTCTTTGATTTAAAAGATACACTTGCTTATATTTGTGATGAAAGAAAAGTTATGGCTTATGAATATCGTGGATTTGTAAGATGTATTGATTCTTATGAGGCTTATTATAAGACAAGTCTTGAGTTCTTAGATATGGATATTTCAACACAAGTATTTAAGAGTACTTGGCCAATCTTTACAAACACTAATGATACACCGCCAACAAAATATAAGAATAATGCTGAAACAAAGAAGTCATTTGTTGCTAATGGGGCGATTATTGATGGTAAAGTTGAAGATTCGATTTTATCACGTAATGTTGAAATTGGTAAGGGTGCTGTTGTGAAGAATTGTATTATTTTAAATGGTTCTAAGATTTGTCCAGGGGCTCATCTTGAAAATGTGATTATTGATAAAGATGCAAAGGTTGAAAAGAAAACTGAATTGATTGGTGATTCAAAGCAACCATTGTATGTCAAAGAAGGAGATGTCGTTTAATGAAAATTGTTTTTGCAACAAGTGAAGCTAATCCTTATATTAAATCAGGTGGGCTTGCAGATGTTTTAGGTTCTTTACCTAAAACATTGGTGCAAAAAGGTCATGAATGTATTGTTGTTTTACCTAAGTATCAAGATATGAAGCTTGCAGATACAATTGAATATGTGACAAGTTATGATATTTGGGTAGGTTGGAGAAAATGCTATTGTGGTGTGTTTAAAGCTGAATATGATGGTGTGACATACTATTTTATTGATAATGAACAATATTTTAGAAGACCTGGTTTGTATGGTTATGATGATGATAATGAAAGATTTGCATTCTTTGATTTTGCAGTCTTAGAATTGTTATCACATATTGATGTGAAACCTGATGTGTTATCTTTGCATGATTGGCAAACTGCAATGATTGCGGCGCTTTATAAAGAGAGATATGCATATTATGAATATTATCATGATATTAAGATTACTTTTACAATTCATAATATTGCTTATCAAGGAAAATGTGATCCGAGTTTGTTAAGTGATTATTTTGGACTAGATAATTATTTATATTATAATGGGAATTGTCGAAATGATGGTTGCTTTAATATGATGAAGGCTGCTATTTTCTATAGTGATGCAATCACAACTGTTTCACCAACTTATGCTCAAGAAATTTTAACTGATAGTTTTGGAGAAGGGTTACAAAATATTTTACAAATGCGTAGACATGATTTGTATGGTATTTTAAATGGTATTGATTATGAAACAATTAATCCTGAAACAGATCCTCAAATTGTAGAACATTTTAATATTGATACTGTTTATGAAAAGAAACCTGTCAATAAATCAATGTTACAAAAAGAATGTGGTTTACCTGTAAGAGATGAAGTGCCTTTGATTGGTATTGTTACGAGATTGACTTGGCAAAAAGGTTTGGATTTGATTATTAATCGTATGGATGAGTTGATGAAGCGTGATGTACAAGTTGTGATTTTGGGGGCTGGTGATTTGAAATATGAAGAACCACTTAAAAATATGGCAGCGTATCATACTGAAAAGATGTCATTGAATTTGAAATATGATTTTGGTTTATCTTGTCGTATTTATGCTGGTTGTGATATGTTCTTAATGCCTTCTTTGTTTGAACCTTGTGGGCTTTCACAAATGATGTCTTTGCGTTATGGAACAATTCCGATTGTTCGTGAAACAGGTGGTTTAAAGGATAGTGTTGAACCATATAATGAATATGAAGAAACAGGAACTGGATTTAGTTTTACAAATTATAATGCTCATGAAATGATGGATGTTATTGATTATGCATTAAATGTATATCAGAATAAAGATCAATGGAATGGTTTGATTCATCGTGCAATGGAAGCTAAACTTGATTGGGATAAAAGTGCTGACGCCTATTTAAAGATTTTTAATTCATTATTAGATGAGTAAAGGGAGATAGAAAATTCTATCTCTTTTCATTTTTGTTTGCTTTCTTTGTATTTGTTTAGTACAATGAGGGAAGTGGGAAGGAGGTTACTATGAAAACATTAAAGAGAAGTATAATCGTATTGGTGTGTATGATGTTCATGGTTGCTTGCGGACGAAAAGAACGTATCTTTTTAGAAAAAGATGGAACTCTTTATACTATTGGTGATCAAGTAGCCTTTTATTATCCTAAGGATTTTGAGATAGATACAACTCATGAGGATAAAAATAAAATTTGTTTTATGGGTGAAGATGAAATTCTTTCATTTTTTACAGTTTTAAATCAAACGGAAAATAAGTTAACAGAGATGCCTCAACTTTATGTTGGTGAGTTAGAAGAAAAAGGGGCAGTTGATGTTAAGTATTATGATGTAACTTTAGAAAGTGGAATTCAATGTCAAAGTTTTACTGGTATGTTCCAATCGAGTGGGATTCAGTTTAAACATATTGTGTATTTTACAGAACAGGCAACATATAGTTATTGTTATGAAGCGGTGCAAGATGTTTATGATGAGAATATTGTGGTTATGAATCAATATTTAGAATCTTTGACAATTCATCGTGATCGAGTTGCATTGCTTGAATAAAAGGGAATGTTTTGTTATAGTATAAATAAATTATAGATAAGAATGAAAAAGTTATGAAATGGATAGAGAGAGCTTGATGGTGGAAAGAGCTTCGTGGATGACTTTGGATGCACTTATTTGAGTCTTTTGAAAAGAAAGTGGATAAGCACATTGTGTCTTTATCATCTGCTTTTTTATATTAAGGAGGAGATTTTATGAAGGTCTTTAATACATTAACAAATAAAAAAGAAGAATTTGTACCTATCAAAGAAGGTGAAGTGAGTCTTTATGTGTGTGGTCCTACAGTTTATAATCATGCACATATAGGGAATGCTAGACCGATGATTGTTTTTGATGTGTTAAGACGTACTTTTGAGTATTTAGGTTATAAGGTAACTTTTGTGTCTAATTTTACAGATGTGGATGATAAAATTATTAAGGCAGCAAAAGCAGAAGGAATTAGTGAAAGAGAGTTAAGTGATAAGTATATTCAAGCATATGAAGATGTGCGTAGAGGATTGAACTTGTTGTTTCCGACATATGCACCTCGTGTGACAGATACAATGCAACCTATTATTGATTTTATTAAGCAATTGGTTGATGATGGTTATGCTTATGAATCTGATGGTGATGTTTATTTTAGAGTAACAAAGATTAAAGAATATGGAATGCTTTCAGGGATTAAGGTTGAGGATTTAATTGCAGGAGCGAGTGAACGTATTGATGATAATGATAAAAAAGAAAGTTCTACGGATTTTGCGTTATGGAAGAAAACGGATGAAGGTATTCAATTTGATAGTCCTTGGTCTAAAGGAAGACCGGGTTGGCATACAGAATGTGTGGTTATGATCAATGATCTTTTTGAAAATGGTCGTATTGATATTCATGGTGGTGGACAGGATTTGAAATTTCCTCATCATGAAAATGAAATTGCACAGTCTATGGCTTGTCATCACCATCCAATTGCTAATGTTTGGATGCATAATCAAATGATTAATATTGATAATCAAAAGATGTCTAAGTCTTTAGGAAATGTTTTATGGGCTAAGGATTTGATTGTAGAGTTAGGGTGTAATGTGTTTAAATGGTTGATGTTGTCAACTCATTATCGTAATCCTCTTAATTTTACTGAAGATGTTTTAACGAATGTGAAAAAAGAAGTGGATAAGGTTGAAAACATCATCAAACAAACATCTTTATATTTGCAAGTGAATCATTGTTTAAAAGAGGATTATAAAAAAGAAACAGTGGATCATATGGTAGAAGCATTAGCTGATGATTTGAATACGTCTTTAGCGTTGAGTGAAATTTTAGGACAAGTAAAGATTTTGAATCAAGTGATGCGTGCAAAGGAAAAAGATAATGCTATGATTAGTCAAGAATATCAAACATTATTAAAAATGTTAGATGTGATTGGATTTGTTCATATAACAAAAGAATTAAACGATGAAGATATTGAAATGTATCTAGCGTGGCAAAAAGAAAAAGCAGAAAAGAATTTTGAAGTGGCAGATCAGTTGAGAGCAACACTTCAAGAAAAAGGAATTATTTAAGATGCGGCCACAGTTGATTAACCCCCTTGCGCTTGCTTATTTAGGTGATGGTGTTTTTGAAGTTTATGTGAGAGAGTATTTGTTGGTTGAAAAAGACATTACAAAGCCAGATTTATTACAAAAAGCAGCGGTTCGATTTGTGAGTGCGAAAGCACAAGCGGCTTTTATGAAAGAAGCCATTGTGAATCAATGGGTCAGTGAAGAAGAAATCAGTATTTATAAGCGTGGACGTAATGCGAAGAATAATCGTGTGATGAAAAATACAAGTGTGATTACGCATAATCAATCTTCGGGTTTTGAAGCGTTGATAGGTCATTTGTATTTGTTGAAGAAGCAAGAAAGAATTGAAGAAATATTTGAATTGTATAAGGCATTTGTTGAGAATTATGTGGAACAAAATTGAGAAAAATTTGAGACATTTTAAGGAGTAAAATATGAGACAATATATATATGGAAAAAATACTGTAAGAGAAGCTTTGAAAGGTGATAAGCCAGTCTATAAGGTTTATATGATGAAGAATATGAAAGATGAGAAAATCATCGCTCTTGCAAAGAGTCAGCAAGTTGAAGTGAATATTGTCACTCAAAAAAGTGTCTTGAATGATATGGTAGGAAAAGTTGTTCATCAAGGCATTGTGGCACAAGTGGAAGGTTATGATTATTATAGTGTTGATGAGATTGTTTCATCTATTCCTGCGAATAAACAACCATTGTTATTGATGTTAGATGGACTAGAAGATCCACATAATTTAGGTGCAATCCTAAGAACGTGTGATGCGATTGAAGTTGATGGTGTTATTATTGGTAAAAATCGTAGTGTTGGTTTAACACCAACAGTTGCTAAGGTTTCTACTGGTGCTATTGATCATGTGAAAGTAGCACAGGTTACAAATCTCTCAAGAACATTACAAGATTTGAAGAAACAAGGTTATTGGGTTGTAGGGTGCGATTTGAATAATTCTCAAGATTATCGTGCTGTTGATTATAATATGCCACTTGTGGTTGTGATAGGTTCTGAAGGATTTGGGATTTCGCGTTTAGTGAAAGAACAATGTGATATGAATGTCATTTTGCCAATGAAAGGACATGTGACATCACTGAATGCTTCAGTAGCGACAGCGGTTATTTTATATCAAGTATATAATTCTCGTCATCCTTTCTAAGCAGGAAGGAGGTAGCATGGAGTATTACAGTGATGAGGAGTTATTGTATTTAATTCATTGCGGAAGTGAAACAGCTTTATTTTTGTTGTTAGAGAGTTATTATAAGAGAATAAGAAAATGGTTATTGCCATTTTATAAATATCAGTATCAAGGTGTGGAGTTCGATGATCTTGTGCAAGTAGCTATGGAGTTATTGGCACGTTCGCTTGATAATTATCGAGAAGATAGCCAAGCATCTTTGTGTCCATTTTTAAAA
>CALDMQ010000206.1 GCA_937917505.1 uncultured Erysipelotrichaceae bacterium
CTTGAATATTTATGTTTCAGTACATTAAAGTTTGAAGAAAACCACACTTGAAAGCCATTTAATTTTTATGATTGTATAACTTCTTAAATCGAATCACAATACAAATCAAAATAATGAGAATAACTATAAAAATACCCACCGATAATAATGACTTTGATTCAAGCATATCATTGAAAGAAAAACCTAATGCAATAGATGTTAACATCATTATCAACATATCGTACTTTTTATTCACTTTGACTACCTCCTTATCATAACTAATCAACTATACAGTAGAGCAAGTTCAAAAGCAAACAATGATATGATTTATATTTTCTTACCAAAAGTTCCTATTATCGTGTCAAAATATTATCATTTGATATAGTTATTACCAAAAATAGTGTAACAATATTCCTAAATTCAATAGTTCAATTAGAGTGTAATTTAATTATTATAACATTTAAACTCGCAATATATGTTTACTCTGAACCTATTTACAAGTGAAGGATAAACAATACCTAATTAAAAATTTAAACTTCCTTTATTAACTTAATTCTACTTCTAAAACCATGAGTTCATATCCATCTTGAATCAACTCTGAAGTTGTCATATCTTTTGTCATCTCACTATTGACCGGAGCATCTAGCACAATAGGATTGATATAGAATTTTGAATCTTGATTATCTATTTTTTCAAATGGGTATATTCTTTCCAAACGGTCAAACTCAACTGTTCTTGTTTCTGGATGCATCCAACCGGAATATTTTTCAGTGTATTTATTTGGCTGTTTTTGGTCATATAAATATAAATATGCATCAATATCTCGTTTTACTGATTCATTAAAATTATATGCCAAATAAACATATTGTATATTAGGAACATCTATATCATCTTCATCTCTCATAAAACAAAATAGATTGTCTTGCATTTTTCCATCTTTATAATAATTTAATTCAATTTTTCTAACTTCATAGTTTTGATAATCAGCTTCAAATTGATAAAAATAATCATAAGATTTATTTGCAAATTCATCAGCAAATTCACTAAGATTTTTTATCGAAACAGTTTTAATAGGATCATTAGTAGAAGTTTTTGTTTCACACCCACACATTAAAAATACAACAGTCAAAACTAATAATATGGTACTCAATCTTGATTTCTTCATAACTCTCCCTCCTTAGCAAACACAATCAAGATTTAATTTAATATCTAATTATTTTAGAAAGTATTGATAGATGCTTTATTTTTTGTTAAATTTAACAGAACAAATAGAACTCAAAAAAAATAAGAATTCGGAGGAAAAAATGAAAATTTCAAAGAAAACATATTTTACTGCCCTTATCTCAATTCTCTTTTGTTTATGTTTATCAGCTTGCAATACACAAACAAAAAACGATACACAATTAGTAAAATATTACGGACAAGATAAAGTCAATGAAATGAAAGTCAAATGCACAGATCAAAAACAATTAGACGTTGCTAATGCACTCATTGAAAAAGCAAAGCAAGTCATGTCTTATACAGACTCTACAAAAAATACTCATATACAACATTTAGGAGCACTAGAAAAGTATTATTTCTTTAAGTCAGATGAATATCAAACAATGGCATCTGCTAATGTAGAAATAAACCTCATTACAACAAAACAAGAAAATGACAAAGGCTATATATGGGCAAAATACTCATGTTATTATTATGATGAAAATAACCAACTTATTGCTGGCTCAGATGACATCATAACTCGTTGGGACATTGCACTAGAAAATAGCGTATGGATTGTTAAAAATATTGATGAAATGTCTTAATAAACAACTCATCATCCTTTAGATTGAATGAGTATATCAAAAATACTTTTTAAACCAAAAATTTTCATATTCAATGGATATATTCATAAAAAAACACAAATCAACCTAAATTAATTTGTGTTATAACTTATATGTCTCCTATATCTATTTAATAGTTGGAATATCAACAAATCATCATTAAATTTTAGAAACTTCTTCTTATAAACATTCACCATTTGTTTCAATAACTTTTTTATACCAATCAAAAGACTTCTTTTTTCTTCTTTCTAAAGTTCCATTCCCATCATTATCTTTATCTACATATATAAATCCATATCTTTTTTTCATTTCTCCTGTTGATACAGAAACAATATCAATAGGTCCCCATGTTGTATATCCTATAATATCAACAAAATCTTCGTCCATAGCTTTTTGAATTTGTATAATATGATTACGAAAGAAATCAATACGTTCATCATCTATAATCTCACCATCTTCATTAATTTTATCATCTAATGGCACGCCATTTTCAACAATAAATAATGGTACTTGATAGCGATCATATAGTTCATTCAATGCAATTCTAAGACCTATTGGATCAATCACCCTATTCCATTGACCTGTTTGTAAATACTCATTTTTCTTTTCGATAGCAAACTGATGATTATCATCACTGACTACATATGAAAAATAATAACTGAATGCAATAAAATCCACTTTACCTTTTTTTAAAATTTTCTGATCTTGTAAGCTTATATCAAGGTTTACACCTAAGCGTTTTAATTGAGCATAACAAAGATTTGTATACTTTCCTTTAACCATAACATCAGTATAATAATCATTTTGAATGTTGTAATAACGTTTTGCTAAAACATCAATAGGATTGCAAGTCTTTGCATAAGCAGGTGTGTATTGAACCATACACCCTATTTTAAAATGAGGATTTATACGATGACCTAAATCAACAACTTTTGCCGATGCTATAAACATATTATGACTTGCTTTAACTTTCACTTCATTTATATTCTCATCTTCAGTAAATTTTAAACCTGCTTGTAAAAACGGCTCTCTTTTATTCATTGTTTCATTGATTTCATTAAACGTTAACCAATAAAACACTTTATTTTTATATCTTTCAAATACAACTTTAGCATACTTTACAAAAAAATCTATCATCTGTGGATTTCTCCAAGACCCATATTTCTTAACTAAATTTAAAGGTGTTTCAAAATGAGATAATGTTACAACAGGTTGAATATTGTATTTTAGTAATTCATCAAAAACTTCATCATAAAATATTAAGCCATTCTCATTAGGCTCTTTCTCATCCCCATTAGGAAAAATCCTTGCCCAACTTATAGACAGTCTTAAACATTTAAAACCCATTTCTGCAAACAATTTAATATCTTCTTTATAATGATGATAAAAATCAATCGCTTCATGACTAGGATAATACTCACTTTCATGAATCTTATCATCAATTTGTCTTGGTATACCTTGTTGAGACCCACGTACAACATCAGCTATGCATAAACCTTTTCCATCTTGATTGTATGCTCCTTCACATTGATTAGCTGCCAAAGCTCCTCCAAACATAAAATTTTCTTTCATATCTTATTCCTCAATATCATGTTCTAAAGCAAGTTCAGAAGCATTTTTCCTATTTGAAATGATAACAAATGGTGTGTAAAGTATAAAGCCTACAACAATAACAACAATTGTTAAAACGATTGCTTGCCATTGTCCACTAAATGCTAAGAATTGTTGAATGAACATTGGCATACCTGCTATCGACTCTACATATGATGCTGTTAAAAAACCAGAAGTGATTGCATAATAGCCAATATTAGCAGTAATTAAAGGAACTAATACAAAAGGAATTAAAAATATAGGATTTAACATAATTGGTAATCCAAACACCATTGGTTCAGAAATTCCACATATCAAAGGTAACATTGATAATTTTGTAATATCTTTATACTCTTGACGTTTTGAAAAAACTAATATAGCCAATGCTAAAGATATAACAATCCCTGATCCACCTAAATTAGTGAATAAATGCACATATGCTAATGTATAAAATTCTTTAGGTACTAATCCTGTACTCACAGCCGCAATATTCGCTGCTAATGCCGCAGCACGTACTGGTTTAGCAATAACATTCATTGCCATATGACCATGAATACCTGTCCACCATAACAATTGAGATAAAAGTACAATAATACTCACTCCTAATTGAGATCCTACTACTTGATTAAATGGAACTTGAATAACATTATAAATGATATTATTGATATATAAACCTGTTGCTCCATAAAGAATACCAGCAAATAATCCAAATACTGTTATCGTTAACCAAGCCGGAATAAGAGAATTAAAACTACGAGCTATCATTGGTGGTACTGTATCAGGTAATTTAATTTTTATTTTATCTAGTTTCATAAGACTAGTAAATATTTGATATAATAGCTACAAAAAAAGCTAAAAATAATGCTGAAGCACCTAACTCACTTAATAAATTTTCTTGATTTGATACAACTAAAAAACATACTGTTGTTACTAATGCAGACAATAATTTATTTTTTTCTTCACCCAAAGTATAACCCATAAGAAATACTAACCATATAGCCATACACGAAATACATACAAAATTAACAGTAGAAAACATATTTGAATAATTTTCTAACCAAGTAAACGATTCAAATTGAGCTAAACCTGTTTTTGAACAAATAAAGATATTAAACAACAATGCAAATGATCCAACAATAATAATTGGCATCATTATTGAAAATGAATCACGAATAGCACAAATATACTTGTTACTATTCATATAGTTTGTAATAGGCATTAAAAACTTTTCTAATAAAGATGTAAATTTTTCTAACATAATTTCTTCCTCTCCTTTTCTATTTTTATTGAAATGTTTTTATAATAGAAAATACCCTCCTTCCATGATCTATTATGTCATAAAGGAGAGCATTCCGTTATTATTAGCTATCGTTTTTTAACATTGTAAACACATTTTGATTGATTTGATTATCAAAAAATTAACATTGTTCATTTTCTTCGGATAAATCGCTTAAAATAGGATTTGTTGAATGTCTATTATGCTCTAATTTTTTTGTAACAGCAATTTTATATTCAAAGTTTTTCTTATAATTCATAGAAAAATAAGCCGAATAAAGTATATCTAATAAAAAACTTATTGAAAGGTTACTATTAAAATTAGCGATATTATGTCTTAAATTTTCTCTCGTAGAAATATAAAGTTTTGCATTCCCCATATGATTTAATGTATT
>CALDMQ010000207.1 GCA_937917505.1 uncultured Erysipelotrichaceae bacterium
TTTGAAATGATGAAACAGAACCACCCCAATAAAAATCTTTTGGCATTTTCTTTTTCACAATAAAAATCCTCCTTATTTACTTATAATTTCATTTTAAAAGATATTTACATATGAGTAAATATCTTTCAATCATTTTATAAAAATGTTTCTTATTTTATATCAATTTTATCCATAAAATGAAACTTTGTTTCATATATGTTATTTATAGATTTTAGGTAAACGAAAACCAATTTGACTTAAAAGTTCATTAGAGATTGTATGTACTTGCTTGGCGATGTCTTCTATACATTGTTTATCTCCAATGATTGTGACAATATCATTATTTTGTATATCTTTTATATTACTGACATCAATCATCATTTGATCCATACATATACGTCCAATAACCGAAACAAACTTTCCTCTTACAATAACTTGACCTTGATTTGAAAATTCTCTGGGTAATCCATCAGCATATCCAATAGGTACAACAGCTATTTTCATAGGTTTTGTTGTGGTATATGTTCTTCCATAACCTATTGTTTCATGTGATTTCACATCTCTTATCATGGCAATCTTTGATTTTAAAGAAAGTACAGGCTTTAAATCAAAAATCGTTTGTTTAGGGAAACAAGAATCAACACCATACATTAATATTCCCATTCTCACATAATCGTAAATATAATCTTGATAATTCACTAATCCATAACTACTTAATAAATGCACTTTTTTGAATAAGCAACCTTTGTCTTTTAATTGATTAAGGATTTGTTGAAATTGTTCAATTTGATAACAAGTATACTCTTGGCTTTCTTGTGATTGCTCATCACATACACATAAATGAGAGAAGATTCCTTCAACTTGTAAATGTGAAAATTGACATATACGAACAAGTGAGTCTATATGTTCAATACTTTCTCCAAGTCGATGCATACCACTATCAATTGCAATATGAACTCTTAAAGATATATTTTCTTTTTGTAAAGATTGTGCATAAGAATAATCAAGTATTGTTTGTATAAGATTATATTGATAAAGATACTTTGCACAACTTGGATTTGTATATCCTAAAATCAATATATCACCTAGAATTCCATTTTCTCTAAGTTCAATAGCCTCTGATAAAGTTGCGACTGCAAAGTTTGTAATTCCCATCGCATTTAATTCCTTTGAAACTCTAACTGCACCATGTCCATAAGCATTAGCTTTTACGACCGCCATAAATTGATCTTCACTTTTTAAAACTTGAAGAAATTGTGTTACATTATATCTTAATGCTTGTAAATCAATTTCAATCCAACTTCTAAATTTGTCATACATCACTTCTCTCATACGCTTTTTCCTTTCATGAAATGATTCATTATCCAAGCAAAGAGAAATGAATAAAATAAAACGCATAGAAATTGAATAAAGTTATTTTCAATAAAAGGAGCACAATTTAAAAACTTGCCTATCATTCTTACAACCACAATCATCATTGGATGAATGATATAAACCCATAATGAGATATTTTTATAATTTTCATGTCTTTGTCCATGATAACTTATTAATAGGGAAAACAAGAAATATGAAACAATCGGTAACATAACATACATAGCATCATGTTTTGCAAAATTCATAGTGTGAACAAATTGTGATTCAAAAGCCATTATCACAAAAGTGATGAGAAAGAAAAGAAAACTAGCATATGATTTGAAATGATATTTTTGATAAGCCAGTTTGTTACCTAGCATCACAAATAATGGCACAAAGAAAAATCCATTTCTCGTATAATCCATATAAGAAAACGCCCCTGTTAAGAATTGATTGATAAAATCAACTTGTGTCACAAGCCCAAAATAACTATCTCCACATAATCCTATGACATATAAAAAAAATGTAATTAGAAAAGCATAAGAAGAAAGATATCTTATTAGAAAAAGAACAATAATCAAACCTATAATGGTAGCTGGAAAATACCATAAATGATAAAATGTTCCATCTATAAATAAGTCTTTGATGAGTTCAAACGTCAAATGTTCTTGTATAAAATACTGATTATAAACCATTAAAGGAATATAAATGATTATAGAAATACCATACCACTTCAATAATTCTAATAAAGTTTTCTTGATTTTATCAGGAGTTGGGTAACCACTCTTAAAAAGAAAGAACGAGGTTGTGATGAAAAAGAAAGGAACTGCTAATCTTCCAATATGTACCATCATAAAATCAAGAATTGGATCAATTTGAGAAAATGGATAGATATGTATTACTACTACAAGAATAGCTGCGATGATTCTCATACCATCAATATAAGGATAACCTTTTCTCATAAATCTCTCCTCCAAACAGTCACAATCACACCATCATGGTTATTCCCTGATACTTGATAAATTGCATCACTTCTTAATGCGATTATTTCTTCTTGGTTAATAGGTACATAAAAAATATCAAAGACACGATGATTCACAACATATGTATAAGGTTGATAGATTGAGTAAACTTTTAAAAATTCATGATATTCTTCTAAACACAAATCCTTTTCCTTCATGATCAAAGAATGAGGAAATCCGACATAACGAAAATGCCATGGTTCATGTGCAATATGAGTAATATTTTGTTTTGTTTTACCATACCTTTCAATAAACCCATAATCATAACATAACTCACGGAATTTTTGACAAGTATCTGTTTGTGGAAATGATGGACATATCATATCAATATGTTCTTGATTAAGGGCCAAATCAAAAGCTAAGCCAGTTTCATGTTCACTACAATGTGGTAATGCGACAAACTTTTCTGTATATTCTTTTCCATTTTCTTTTAACGATTGTTCATAAAGGGAAGTTTGTTCTTGAAAACTACGATAGCCACTTGTCACAACAATATCTTCTTGACTATGCAAATGATTCATACATTGATGAAGTAACTGATTTACTTTTTTATCAAGTTGAAGTTGAGAAGTGTAATGAAGATATTCGATATCTAACTGGTAAGCATCATGAAGTGGATGATTTTGATTGACTAAGATTAAATTCCCATTATAAATATCTTTTTTATAAAATGTTTTTGTTTGCATCTTCAATCCCCATTTCTATGAGTTCACTCAATAATTCTTGAAAAGAAACACCTGCTTCCTTCATCATACTTGGATAACGACTATGTGCTGTAAATCCTGGTATTGTATTCACTTCATTAAAAACAATGCGATGATCTGGAGTTAAAAACATATCAACTCTTGCAAAAATACGACAATCTAAAATATGATAAATACATTTTGCTACTTCTTGGATTTGTTTTTCTAAAGTTTCAGATATACGTGCAGGAACATGAATTTTTGATGTACATAAAGTATATTTTTCTTTAAAATCAAAGAAATCTTTAGAAAGTTCAATTTCATCAACACGCCCAACTTGTAATTCATCTATTCCTTTCACTGCACACCCCACTTCAAACCCTTG
>CALDMQ010000208.1 GCA_937917505.1 uncultured Erysipelotrichaceae bacterium
ACCAATGGCTAATGCATTAAACAAATTAGCAGCTATTAAATCTGGTATCATGTTAACAGTTCATGCTTACACTGGTGACCAAATGGTATTAGATGGACCTCATAGAAAAGGTGACTTAAGAAGAGCTCGTGCAGCAGCTGTAAACATCGTACCAAACTCAACTGGTGCAGCAAAAGCTATCGGATTAGTAATTCCTGAATTAAATGGAAAATTAATCGGTTCAGCTCAACGTGTACCTGTTCCAACAGGATCAACTACAATCTTAACTTCAGTTGTTGAAGGTGAAGTAACAGTTGAACAAGTAAACGAAGCAATGAAAGCAGCAGCAACTCCATCATTCGGATATACTGAAGAACAATTAGTATCTTCTGATATCATTGGAATTACTTATGGTTCATTATTCGATGCAACTCAAACTATGGTTAAACCATTAGATAACGGAACTACTGAAGTTCAAACAGTTGCATGGTATGACAACGAAAACTCTTATACTTCTAACATGGTTAGAACTATTAAATATTTCGCTGAATTATCTAAATAATTGTAAACAGATGAAAGGTCTTGAAAAAGGCCTTTTTCTTTTATTAAGAATTTGAATGTATCGTATAAAATATGTAAAATGCAACCTGTTGATAGGGTGCATTAAAAATGTTTATTTAAGCTATAGAAATATAAAAAAACTCTACCTTAGTTTAAAGGTAGGGTTGACACTTTAAAATTTAATTGTTACTTCTAAAAGATGTGCTAATGATTCTAATTGCCAAGAAGCAATTATAGCACCTTTGATGTCTTCGTGAGTTGTGAGAATATGTTGAAGTTGACAGGTTGATAAATCAACTTTATATAAAGAAGAATGTAATATTTCACAATCTTCAAAGTTGCATTTTTGAAATTTTGTTTTTTGTAACGAAGTTTCTACAATACTTGCACTATGTAAATCACAAACACTAAAGAAGACTGTTTTATTTTTCATAAATGAAAAATTGGCAAATCTTGCATTACAATCTTTAAGTACAACATCATCAAATACTGATTCACTAAAATCTGTACCCATAAGTTTACAATCGAGAAAATGAACATTACGGAACATAGATGATGTTAAATGTATATTTGATAAATCACAATCTTCAAAAGTTACATTCAAAAAATAACTATTTTCTAAAGTGACATCATTAAAAGAACATCCTTTAAAATAACAATCTCTATATTCAATACCAGAAATTTCACAATCAAATAAACAATCATCTTCATAAAAATGATGATTATTTTGTTCATCAATAAGAGAATCTGGTAAAGTTTTTTTCATTAATAATGATAAATCCATAATATTCACCTCCGTATAATTGTAACAAAATTCTTTTTCTTTTCATAGTTATTTGTGATAGAATAAACAATAAAGGAAGATGAAAATGAAACAAAAACGTATAGCTTTAATTAATGATATAACAGGTTTTGGAAGATGTTCAATTTCTGCAATGGCACCGATTATTTCTGCTATGAAAATCCAAGTTGTACCTATTCCGACTGCTATATTATCGACTCATACACAATTTCCAGTTTATTATTTCGATGATTACACATCACGTATGAAAGATTATATTCAAACATATAAAGATTTGAATTTAGAATTTGATGCAATTGCGACAGGATTTCTTGGTTCGGTTGAACAAGTGGATATTGTGATTAATTTTTTACAACATTTTAAAAAAGGTAATACATTTGTATTGGTTGATCCTGTGATGGGAGATCATGGAAAATTATATAAAACATATACACCAGAAATGTGTGAGAAGATGAAAGAGTTGGTAAAATATGCAGATGTGATGACACCAAACTTAACTGAATTAGTTACATTGGTAGATCGAGAGTACCCAATGAAAACACCGACATTTGAAGAATTGAATGATATGTGCGAAATTTTATCAGAGAAAGGACCAAGGCACATTGTTGTGACAGGAATTCCATTTAATGATAAACAAATCTTAAACTTTATTTATAATAAAGATGAAGATTATCAGATTGTCATGGTTGATCGCATTGGAAAAGATCGTTGTGGGACAGGTGATGTGATTGCAGCTGTGATTGCAGGAAGTTATATGAATGGAAAAACTTTTTATGAAAGTGTTCAAAAAGCAACACAATTTGCATCGAAATGTATTGCTTATTGCGAGAAAATTAACTTACCTCATCATTATGGGTTATGTTTTGAAGAATATTTGTATGAATTAGGAGAAGATTTATGATTTTATATACTTTATATGGAAATGGTTATATTGATATTGCAAACTTAGATAGTGTAGAAGGAAAAAGTGTTTATGTGAATTTAACGAATCGTTGTCCTTGTTCTTGTACGTTTTGTTTAAGACAAACGAAAGAAATGCAAGAATCAAATTCATTATGGTTAAAAGAAGAACCAACAGTTGATGAAGTGATTAAAGAATTTCAAAAATATGATTTAAATGATTTTAAAGAAGTTGTTTTTTGTGGGTTTGGAGAACCAATGGAGCGAGTAGATGATGTCATACAAATTGCAGATGTTCTTAAACTATATCGAAAAGATTTACCTATTCGTATTAATACCAATGGATTAGGAAATCTTATTCATCAAAGAGATATTACACCATTACTTAAAGGATGTATTGATATTGTTTCTATTAGTTTAAATGCTCCTGATGCAAAAGAGTATTTAGAATTAACAAGAAATAAATTTGGAAATGAATCATTTCAAGCTATGTTAGATTTTGCTAAAGAGTGTTTAAAATATGTTCCTCATGTTGTGATGAGTGTCGTGGATATTATAGGACAAGAAAAGATTGAGAAATGTCAGAAGATTTGTGATGATATAGGTGTCAAGTTACGTGTAAGACCATTTGAAGAATAGGAGAGAGACTATGTTATATATGACAAGAGAAGAACGTATGATTACGTTAGAAAAAATGCCTAATACAAGGGATTTGGGTGGTTATGAAACACAGGCAGGTGCTTTTAGTCAGGCATATCGTTATATTCGTGCATCTTCACCAGCTAATGCGACAAAAAAAGATATTCAAACTTTAAAAGATTATGGTGTGAATGTTGTGATTGATTTAAGAAGTGATTTTGAAAAGCAACAACAACCTAATCCTTTTGCAAGCGATCCTGATGTTCAATATTATGAAGTGAATGTTTTCGATTCAACAAAGGCAAGTGTTGTTCCTGAAGAAGTGAAACAATATAAAGATTTAGGTGGTGTTTATCTTTATATGTTAGAAGCAGTAAAACATAAGTTTAAGGAAGTCTTTGATATTTTTATAAAACATCCTTACGACTGTGTTTTATTCCATTGTTCAGCTGGTAAAGATAGAACAGGTGTGATTTCTGCTTTATTGTTAGATTTAATAGGTTGTCATGAATATGATATTGTTAAAGATTATAGTGAGTCTTATGAAAATAATATTGAAATAAATGAAGCTCTTGCAAAGATGATGAATGATGAAGAAGCAAAACAATATTTAAAATCATCGCCACGTTATATGATGGAATTTTTAGATTATTTAAGAGAGCATTATGGAAGTAGTAAGGAATATTTACTTGAAATAGGGCTTTCTATAGAAGAAATTGAACAAATTGTTGAAAATTTTACAATTTAAAAAAGAAAAACCTCTTACTTTTGTGAATATAGAAGTAGGAGGTATTTTTTATGAAAGAAAAATTGACACTAAAACAAAAAGACAGAATCGCACAAACAGTTTATAAACACTATCGCAATGCTCAACTTGATTTAATTTATTTAAACCAACATTACAACTACTACCCTCAGATAGATATATTTAAAATCAAAGAACCCTCAGCCAAAAAAGCTGATGCACAATTACTTAATCAATTAGAAAAGAAACAAAGGTTAGAAAGCTATGTCAATATCATTGATCAAATTCATCAACATTTAACACCTACAAGTTTATCATTTATAGAAAATGAATATTTGAATCATTATGATTCACATTGGTGGATATATTTATTCTCTCGTTCTACTTATTATCGTATAAAACATGAAGCTTTAGATGAGTTTATTTTTGCGATTATGCAGTTTTGGAGTTCAAAGGAAATTAAGCAGTTATTATAGAATTCTATCTTGTTTTTTAAAAAGGTATTATGTATAATACCTATAAATTACAAAGGAGAATATCTATGATTAAAAATATAGTTGGTGGAATTGCAGTTGGTATTGCAAATGTTATTCCGGGTGTATCTGGTGGAACGATGATGGTTATTTTAGGAATCTTCAATCATTTGATGGAAGTTATTTCTACAATCTTTAAAAAAGAAAATGATCATCGTAAAGAAGATATATTATTTTTAGCACAAATTTTATTAGGTGCAGCAATTGGATTGGTTGGATTTGCAAAAATCTTAGAATTTTTATTTAATGAATTTCCAACACAAACAATGTACTGGTTTATTGGATTGATTGCTTTAAGTATTCCATTGTTTTTAAAAGATGAAATGGAAGATGGAAAAATTAAAATTTTACCATTAATTGCTGGATTAGTGATTATCTTTGGATTAGAATTTTTAAATCCAGGAGAAGGAACTGTTGATGTGAATCCGACATTTCCACCAGTGACAATGTTTTTATGCATTAAGATGATTTTTATTGGTATGATTGGTGGAGCGACAATGCTTATGCCAGGAGTCAGTGGATCAATGGTATTATTGATTTTGGGTGAATATTATTTATTTAAATCTTATTTAGCTCATTTCACTTCATTTTCATTGCAAGTGTTTAAGTGCAAAAGTATGTGATTTCTTCTTAAAGAAAGATAAAGCAGGATTTTTAAGTTTTATTTTAGGATTAATTATTGCATCTTCACTTGTTTTAATACCTTTTGATGCAACTTATAATACTTTTGTGGTTATAACATCAATCATTGCATTTATCTTTGGTGGTGTGATTGTTTTAGGTTTAGGAAAATTACAGTAATGATATAAAAGATTCCGAAGTTTGAAGAAACGAACTTCGGCTTTTTTGTTACATGATTTCTGTAAAAGTTGTTTTTATAATAAGTTTGACTTACAATAAAGGTAGATGTAAAGGTGTGTAAAATGAGGAGGAAAATGTATGAATGTAGAAATTATTAATGTAGGAACTGAGTTATTGCTTGGGGAAATAGTTAATACCAATGCTACACGTTTACAAAAGATGGGTAGAGATTTAGGCTTTAATGTTTTTTATCAAAGTGTTGTAGGAGATAATCCTATGCGTTTATTACAATGTTTAGAGTTGGCTTTTGAACGTGGGGCAGATTGTGTAATCACAACAGGTGGATTAGGACCAACAACGGATGATATGACAAAAGAACTTTCTGCAAAGTATTTGGGCTTAGAAATGATTTATAATCAAGAGGAAGCAAGAAAGGTTGAAAAGAAATGTCGTTTTATTACACGACTTGAACATATTCCTGAAAATAATTTTAAACAAGCGTATTTTCCTCAAAATGCTTATATTTTAGAAAATCTTATGGGAACAACAAATGGATGTGTTATGAGTAAAGACGAAAAAATGATTATTAATCTACCTGGTCCACCTAAAGAATTAGAATATGTTATGGAACATTCGTTAATTCCATACTTACAACAATATAAACAAGAAACACTTTATACTTATGAATATTTAACAATGTTTATTGGAGAAAGTCGTATCGATGAATTATTACGAGATTTAATTAATGAACAAAAACAAGTGTCAATTGCTTTATATGCAGGTGAAGAAACTGTAAGAATTCGTTTGGCTGTAAAAGCAACTTCTATTCAAGAGGCGAATTTATTAATGTATCCTATTCAAAAAGAAATTGAAAACCGTTTAGATAAATATATTTTACATGACAAGGATATCAAGACAGCGTTGTTGAAATTAAATAAAACAATTGGTTTTGAAGGAGAGTTTATGATTCAAGATGAAGTTCTTCAAACAATGATATCTTCTTCACCAGATGTTATGATATTTATAGAAGTTAAAAAAGAGGAATTAGGAGAAGTTATACGTTTTACTCTTAACAATGATTATTCGTTTGAAGTGCCATCATTTTTAGAATTGAAGTTTTCTTATGGGAAGATAGAAGCTAGGTTAATGGCAAGGTTATATCAATATATGATAAATCAATTATAAAAAAATAAAAAATTTCCATACTATATAGGGTGATGGAAATGAAATATCGTATAAAAAATTGTTCATATGATTTAATTAAAGATTTATTAATGAGTCAAGATTCATGGATTGATTATGTATCTTATGATTCACAAGGTGTTATTGTATCATTGAAATCAGGTCATTCAAGAGATGAGTTAGAACTTTTTCTACATCAAGGTCCTTTGATGGTCTTTTGTCAAAACAGTATTATCAATGAGATTTATTAGAAGTATGTGATAGATACTTCTTTTTTTGTGAAATTGGTAGTAAAAAATACCATACTTTTAAAAACTATTCCTATGTTTGTTTTGTGTAAGAGTTTACATTGTTGTGAAAGTGTAAAAATATTGATAAAATCTACTAAATATGTAATAAATTGTTGAATATATAAAAATTTTACATATAATAAAAAATGTCTTATAAAGACAGTATGTCACATAATAATAGACATACTCATCAGCAAGAAAAAAAGTTTCATATGAGTTTACTCAATTATGATCACTGTTAATGTCAGCAGATTAACAGAATATAGAGATCAGCAGCTCTATAGATCATTTATAAAGAAAAGAACGTTAACTCCTGACGTTCTTTTCTTTTTCGATTAAATTGATAAATTGAAGTGTGGCAGCTGTTAGAGTCTTACGAGTTAGATAAGCATAACCTATGCTTCTTTTAGGAATAGGGGGATTGAGTTTGATTTCATGAATTTGTTTTGATTGCAGTTTATCTTGTACAAATTCTTTAATCACACAAGCTTTACCTAAATTGTTTAAACTTGCATCTAAAGCAAGATCATAGGAACCGAGTTCTAGAGTTGGTTTTAAAAGGACACCCATGCTTGCAAAGTGATGATCAATGAAATGGCGAGAGTTTGATGTTTTTTCTAAAAGAATCAAAGGTTCATTTGAAAGTTCTCGAGGTGTATAAAGATGGGAGTCATTTTCTTTTGATACGAAGATATCATGAATTTGAAGACATTCTTGGATTGTGATAGATTCATCTGTTAAGGGCATATTAATAAAACCAAGTTCAATTTGTCCTGTTTTTAGTAACTCAATAATTTCTAAACTTGTACGATTGACCATGCGAATAGTAACATAAGGATAAAGTTTATGAAATGCAACAATGTATTTCATAATATAATGTTCACTGATTGTGTCACCTGCACCAATAGCTAATTCTCCAGTTGTTAAATTATGTTGATGAGTAATAAGGTTTTCTCCATTTGTGATTAAGGATAATGCTTCTGCGATGTGTTGATGGAGGATTTTTCCTTCTTTTGTAAGAATAACACCTTTAGATTGACGGATAAATAATTGTGTGTTTAATTCTTTTTCCAAATTATGAATGGTTTGTGAAACAGCAGATTGTGAAATATAGAGGTTTTTTGCGGCAGTAGAAAAAGAAAGTGTTGAAGCTGCTTCATTAAATATTTTATACTGTTCGAGTTTAATGTTCATATTAGTTCTCCTTATATCATATTTATTAAATATTAAATTTACTAATGATTAAAATTATCATATAATAATTCCGTTACAAAAGTCAATACTGTAAAAAAGAGAGGTTGATGATATGGCTGGAGTTGTTGTTGTTGGAAGTATGTGGGGAGATGAAGGAAAAGGAAAAGTCACAGATTATCTTGCTTTAAAGGCGGATGTTGTGGTACGCTATGCAGGTGGAAATAATGCCGGACATACTATTGTCTATGATGGTAAGAAATTTGCATTAAAATTAATTCCTTCAGGTATTTTTAGTGGTCATGAAGTGATTATGGCAAATGGTATGGTTGTGAATCCTAAAGCTTTTTTGGAAGAAGTGGATTATTTAAATGATGCTGGGATTGATACAAAGAAAATGAAAGTATCTGATCGTTGTCATGTAATTTTACCTTATCATTTATATATTGATGAAATTCTTGAAAAGCGTAGAGGTGAACATAGTATTGGAACGACTAAAAAGGGAATAGGTCCAGCTTATGTTGATAAATATAATCGTCATGGTATTCGTATGGGAGAGTTCATTGATGAAGAATTGTTTTTAGAAAGACTTCAAGAAAGTTTTTCTATGAAAG
>CALDMQ010000209.1 GCA_937917505.1 uncultured Erysipelotrichaceae bacterium
ATACAAGAGATAGAGTTTTATATGGTGATGATAATCTTGATGTTAATCAAGTTATAACATGTTGGGTAGCAACAATTGACGTTATTAAAGAAGCTAAAAAAAGAAACTGTCATTTTATTATTAGTCATGAAAATCCTTTTTATCTCGCATCGACTTCGCTTCATTCAACACTGATAAAAGCACAAGAAGAAAAAATGTCTTTATTAAAAGATAATAGAATCACCATATATAGATGCCATGATTTATGGGATTTATATCCAGAGTATGGTGTAAGAGATCGTTGGGCAAGAACATTACAACTTTCTTTTGAAGAAGCAATTCCTCACAGTTTTTTTAGAGTTGCTTATGATGTAGATATGACTGTAGAAGAATTAGCGCATCATGTGAATACTTGTATTCAAGATTTAGGACAAATAGGAATTCAAGTTATTGGTGATTTGAAAAAGAAGGTGAATCGTTTGGCGATTGGAACAGGTGCATGCACAGATGTGTTTTCTATGAATGAACATCATGTAGATGCATGTTTGGTCAGTGATGATGGTATTAACAATTGGGTTGGAGTACAATGGGCAATGGATCATCATATACCTTTGATTGTTGTTAATCATATGACATGTGAAGCACCCGGAATGAAAGGACTTCAGGAATACTTAACAAAAGAGTTCCCAGATATCAAAGTAGAATTTTTAGATAATGATTATGGGATTTATCATATACAAAAATAGACTTCATAATGATAATTGAAGTCTATTTATTTTCTAGGTATAAGCCATAATAGTATGAAATGATTTCAGCAAAGAAGTAAAGTGTTGTACGATTATCTAATTGTTTTAATTCTTTAGAATTTTCTAAAGGTACAATGTTAGATGGTAAAAAGAAATTCATTTGTGAATATTTATTTAAAGAGGTATCTTGATTCATAGATATTAAAACAACATATGCTCCTTTTAATCGAGCTTTTTTTAATAATTGCAAGTAAGTTTCTTCTGATCCAGAGACACTGAATATAATTAACAAATGCTCTTTGTCAAGACAGTTTTCTAAATATATGAACTGAACATCATCGGTCACAAATTCAAAAAAACGATTATGAGAATATAAAGAATAAACAAGTTGTTTTGCACAAAATGCAGAATTTCCTATACCTAAAACTTTTACATAAGAGTATGTATCAAACAATTGAACAAGTTGTTTTAATTGATCATCAAAATCAAGATTTCCTAAAGCATTAATTGTGAGTTGGAAAGATTGGGATACGTAAAATAAAGTGCTTTGGTTTTGGCTGATAGCAGGCTTATTAAGTAAATTTTTATATTCTTCTATAGCATATTTAAATTCACTATAACCTCTGTACTGTAATTTTTTTGCAAATCTTAACATTGCGGATTTTGAAGTTTGGCACAAATTACCTGCTTCAATAATAGAATGTTCTATAATTATTTCTGGGTTGTCTAATATTTTCGTACATATTTTCTTTTCTGTAGGTGTTAGTGATGTATAATAAATAGATATTTTTTCTTTAAAATTCATAGGATAACCTCCTGTTTATTATTTTTATTATACAATGTGAGTATAAGAAAGGAAATGATTTTTAAAAAGAAAAATGAAGGAAATCATTAGACCTCCTTCATTTTCTTTAGGATTTACCAATATTAGGAATATAACTATAGATAACTTACATCTATTTTAATGGGGAGGAAAAATAGAGGGGAAAGTGTAAGTTATCTGTATATATCATTGCCTACTTTTTGAGGATTATACAAAAAATATAAACTTTTTTTTAGAATAAAATTATGTTATATTGTGTAGTGGTGAAAAGTATGAAAATAGGAAATGTTGAAATTAAAAATAGAATTATTATGGCACCAATGGCTGGTATTACGAATGTTGCATTTCGTAAGATTATTAAAGAGTTTGGTGCAGGATTAGTTGTTAGTGAAATGGTTAGTGATAAAGCTTTATGTTATGGTAACCAAAAGACAATAGATATGTTAAAGATTGATGAAGATGAGCATCCAGTGAGTATTCAAATCTTTGGTGGAGATGTAGAATCTATGGTGACTGCTGCTAAGTTTGTCAATGAACATTCTAATTGTGATATTATTGATATTAATATGGGTTGTCCTGTAAATAAGGTGTTAAAAGCACATGCTGGAAGTTATTTATTACAATATCCTGATTTGGTTTATGATATTGTGAAAAATGTTGTAGAAGCTGTGGATATACCTGTCACAGTGAAGATTAGAATTGGTTATGATGTTAATTCTATTAACTGTGTTGAGATTGCAAAGTTGATTGAAAAAGCAGGAGCAAGTGCTATTGCTGTTCATGGGAGAACACGTTCACAAATGTATGAAGGTCATGCAGATTGGTCATATATTAAACAAGTGAAAGAAGCAGTATCTATTCCGGTTATTGGGAATGGGGATGTTAAAACTGCTCTAGATGCGAAGCGTATGTTAGAAGAGACAGGTTGTGATGCAGTGATGGTAGGACGTGCAGCGCTTGGGAATCCTTGGGTGATTAAACAAATGGTTGCCTATGTAGAAAATGGGGAGTTATTAGAAGAACCTTCGGCTGATGAGAAAATGGATCAATGTCTAGAACATGCGCAAAGACTTATTCATATGGAAGGTGAGAAGAACGCAATTAGACAAATGCGTGGTCATGCACCTTGGTATATTAAAGGGTTAAAGTCTTCGAGTGTTATAAAAAATCATTTGTCTAAGATTGATACATATGAACAGTTGAAAGATATTTTAGAGAAGTATCGTCATTATTTACATACTGGGGATAAAGGTTTTTTTGACAATGAATAAAAGTGATGTATTGACAAGAAATGTATTTATTTATATAATACAAAACGTATAGAAAAAAAGGCGATGAATAGAGAAGTAATTGTTTTGATGTATGACTAGAGAGTCCTGTTGGTGGAAATGGATGATAATAGAAACAATGAATAAAGACTAGGAGCCGTATTTTGGATCAAATGTGATAAAATAACGTAAGCCACGTTACAGGCGAAACTCTGTTAGGAGTGAATAAGGTTGTTATAGTGATATAACAACGAATTAGGGTGGTAACACGATACTCTCGTCCCTTGAGGATAGAGAGTTTTTTATTTGGAAAGGAGAACTATGATGGAAGAAAGACAATTTAATGAACAAGAGTTAGTACGTAGAGAAAAGTTAGAGTTTTTAAGAGAAAGGGGAATTGACCCTTTTGGACAAAGATTTGATGTTACTCATTATTCTTCACAAATTAAAGAAGAATATGCTGGTAAGACACATGAAGAATTAGAAGAAATGGCTGTTGAAGTAAGAATTGCTGGTCGTATTATGACAAAACGTCGTAAGGGTAAAGTGTGTTTTATGCATATTCAAGATAGAGATGGGCAAATTCAAATTTATGTAAGAAAAGATGTTATTGGTGAAGATGATTATGAAGTTTTAATTAAGAGTGATATTGGTGATATTATTGGTATTATTGGTCAAGTATTTGTAACAAATACTGGAGAATTATCTGTAAAAGCTGAACAATATATTCACTTAACAAAAGCATTACGTCCTTTACCTGAAAAATTCCATGGTTTAAGTGATGTAGAAGAAAGATACAGAAGACGTTATGTGGATTTAATTATGAATGAAGAAGCAAGAAAGATTGCCTTTGCAAGACCTAAGATTATTAGATCTATTCAAAATTATCTTGATGAAAGAGGATATGTAGAAGTAGAAACACCGGTATTAAATCCTATTTTAGGTGGAGCTGCTGCTAGACCATTTGTGACTCATCATAATACTTTAGACACTGATTTTTATTTAAGAATTGCAACTGAATTATCTTTAAAGAGATTAATTGTAGGTGGAATGGATGCAGTTTACGAAATTGGGCGTTTATTTAGAAATGAAGGAATGGATAGAACACATAATCCTGAATTTACTACAATTGAAGTATATAAAGCATTTAGTGATCTTGAAGGGATGATGGATTTAACAGAAGGAATTATTTCTAATGCGGCTATGAAAGTTTGTGGTACTTATGATATTGAATATAAGGGTCATAAGATTTCATTAGCACCAGGATTTAAACGTATTACTATGACTGATGCAATTAAAGAACAAACTGGAATTGATTTTACAAGTAATATGACATTAGATGAAGTTAAAGAATTAGCTAAAGAACATCATATTGAAATTGAGGCTCATTTTGAATATGGTCATATTATTAATGCATTCTTTGAAAAATATGTAGAAGAAACAATTGTAGAACCTACATTCGTATATGGTCACCCTGTTGAAATTTCTCCTCTAGCAAGAAAGTATCCAGAAGATCCACGTTTTACACAAAGATTTGAATTATTTATTTGTGGAAATGAATATGCAAATTCATTTAATGAATTAAATGATCCAGATGATCAATATGAAAGATTTGCTAATCAATTAAAAGAAAAAGAACTTGGAAATGATGAAGCTAATGAAATGGATTTAGATTATGTAGAGGCTTTAGAATACGGATTACCACCAACAGGTGGAATGGGTATGGGGATTGATAGACTTGTTATGTTATTAACTGGTCAAGAAAGTATCCAAGAAGTTATCTTATTCCCTCAGATGAAACCAAGAAATAAATAGAGATAAAATAAAAGCATAATATTCTTAAATCATAAAGTGATATTTAATAGCTTTATGGTTTTTAGAAGATTATGCTTTTTTTGTATAAAAATATATAATTACATTTTATTTACTTGTTTTATGTTTGTATTGACATTGCCAAGATAGAATTTACAATGTAAGTAAATAACTGTAAAAATCAAAAAATACAGTTAATTACTGACGTAGGTGTATACCTGTAATATTCGTATTTTCAGTGTATTGAAATGTTTGGTACAGATAGAAAAATAAAACAAGCAATAGACAATGAACAAATATTTAAAATTGAAAAAAGGATTTATTCAGATACAAAATATGTGTCTGAATTGGCAATTATTTCTATGAAATATCCAAATGCTATTTTTACATTGAACAGCGCTTTTTACTATCATGGATTAACCGATGTCATTCCAGATTTGTATTTTTTAGCAACCTCTAAAGAAATCACAAAAATACGAGATAAAAGGGTTAAACAAAAATTTGAAAATAGTAAAGAATTAAATTTAGGTGTTATTAAAATGAGTTATAACAATGTGGAAATAAAAATATATAATAAAGAACGAATGTTAATAGAACTAATACGTAACAAAAATAACCTGCCATTTGATTACTATAAAGAGATTTTACTCAATTATAGAAAAATTATTAGTGAATTAGATATTCAAACTATTCAAGAATATGCATATGTCTTGCCAAAAACAAATAAAGTATTAGAAACTTTGCAATTGGAGATATTGCAATGATTAATTTTTTAGAATTGATAGAGAATGAAAAAACAGAAAGGTTATAGTGAGGTTGATGTAGGTGTAAAAGTATATCAAGATTTATGCCGCAAAAAGATAAGTTCATGCCTAACATATTGTGTTATGTTTTTTTCTTAAATATAATGGATGTGTAAGGAGGGGTAAATTATGGAAAAGAAAATTTTGATTGGAGAAAAAATGACAAAGAAAGAAGTTGTTAAAAATTATTTATTATTATCATTCTTTGGAATAATTGGTATAGTTGGTTATTTAGGGGTAGTTTCAAAATATCTGAAAACATCGTATCATACAAATATGGTTATTTCTATTATTATATTTGTCTTTATTATGGTATTTTTAACACCTATCATAGGAGCAAATGAAGTATTGGAGTTTACTGATTATTATATTAATTATTATCATGTCCGAGGATATTTTAATCAATTTAGAGAAGTTATTCGTATTTTAAAGAATGGACGAGAAGTTGCAGATATATGCGTGAAGATGACAGATATAGCAAAATTGAATTTATCTTATGTATCACATATGATGGGCTGGGCTCAAAAGGGATATCAATTAAAGCTTATATTTTTATTAAAAGATGGAACAACATTTTCAATTTTTCCAACAACTATTGCTCAGATGAAAAAGGGAGATTATGAATCTGCATTACAATTATTAGAAAAAAATAATGTTGAAATTGTTGATAAGTTAAATATGCGACCAGTATTGAGTCAAAGTAGTTATGCTTTTCAACAATACGTTGCTTCTATTGAAAAGGGTAAGAAGCAATGAAAATAATTTTTAAATGTGCAGATCAATATGTCAATATTATTAAAAGATGTATGAATACTTACTTCAAAGAATTAGAATATATGAAAGACGATAGTGATTTAAAAGATACTGTTGTTTTTAAACAAATTCAATTTATGAAAGATGTGCAAGAAGTTGAAGAAATGTATAAAGACAATGCAGAATTTATATTTCTTATTGAAAATGGTGAATATATGTTTGAATTATTAGAGTATAATCCCATTGCTTTTATGAGATTATCTTATATTGAAGAAGATATGAAAAAAATAATAAGAATATTACAGTATAAAAATAAGGGGATGGGATTAATTCTTGATTTTAAATCAGGATATCAAAATATAAGAATTGATTCAGAAAATATTGAGTATATTGAGTC
>CALDMQ010000210.1 GCA_937917505.1 uncultured Erysipelotrichaceae bacterium
GAGTGACAAGACCTGGTATTGTCCATCGTATTGATAAAGATACAAGTGGATTATTAATGGTAGCTAAAAATGATATGGCACATCAAAGCTTAAGTGAACAGCTTCAAGAACATACAGTTGTAAGAAGATATTACGCATTAGTAAATGGGTTAATTCCTCATGAATTTGGACGAATTGAAGCACCTATTGGTAGAGATGTGAATGATCGTCAAAAAATGACATGTACTGATAAAAATGCAAAAGAAGCCATTACTAATTTTAAAGTTTTAGAGCGTTTTAAAAATATGACTCTTGTGGAATGTCGATTAGAAACTGGTAGAACACATCAAATTCGTGTCCATATGCAATATATTGGTCATCCTGTTTATGGTGACCCGCAATATGGATTGCGTCGTGATGATACAACATATGGACAATATTTACATGCAAAAATATTAGGATTTGTTCATCCAAGAACACAAGAAGAATTATATTTTGAAAGTGATTTGCCTGATTTCTTTTTAGAGAAATTAGAGGAATTAAGAAGAGAAATGGAGTAGGAGAGAGTTTATGTCAAAAGTTGTTGGGATGAATATTTTATGGGAGTAGCTAAATTGTCAGCATATCGTTCTAAAGATCCAAATACTCAAGTTGGAGCATGTATTGTTAGTCCTGATAATAAAATCATTGGTGTTGGTTATAACGGACTTCCTTGGGGATGTGAAGATACTGAATTTCCATGGGATAATCGTGAAGGAGAAATGTATGATACAAAATATCCTTATGTTGTTCATGCAGAATTAAATGCAATTTTAAATAGTATTCAAAATTTAAAAGGATGTCGTATTTATGTTTCTTTATTTCCATGTCATGAATGTGTGAAAGCGATTATTCAAAGCGGTATTCAAGAAATTATTTTTGAAGATGATAAATATTGCGATACTCCAAGTGATAGAGCTGCTAAACGTATGTTAGATGCAGCAGGGGTTACCTATACAAAAATGGAACCTTTTGATATTTCAATACAATAGAAAAAGAATGGCATTTTTACGCCATTCTTATTTTTTTGCTTCTAATAATGCTTTGACTTTTTTTGTATTTGTATAATTTAATTTTGCGACTTTTGTTAAAATCTTTTCACCATACTTACTTGCAAGATTTGCAGCAATGATATCGGCATTGCTTCCAGTACCACGACAAAGTTTTGTTTTTAAACTCTTTGTCATATTTGCAAAATATTGTAAATATGCGTAACGAGAAAGAATTTCAGCAGCTAACACAGCAGGATACTTCTTTGCGGCATTTTGTTCAAACATCAAATCTTTCACAACAATCACTTCATCTTTTAAGTAATTGAAATATGTTTTTGGTGAAACAAATTGATTAATAACTTTTACTTTTACATTTTGTTGAACCTTTTGCATAACATTGACTGTTGCTTGATTAAAAAGTTGAGCCTTAATATTAGCTTGGTTAAAACCATTTTGAGCCATTTTGTTATAGTGAGAATTATCAAGAATTAACAAACTATAAATCAACTGATCTTTTAACACTTTTGCATAATTGACAATATCTTGATTTGTTAAAGCGTCAATATTTTCAATTCCTAATGATTCGATATAAGCAATATTTTCTTGTGTTACATAACAAGAAACAAAACAGATAGGTCCTAAATAATCACCA
>CALDMQ010000211.1 GCA_937917505.1 uncultured Erysipelotrichaceae bacterium
TTCTTCAAACTCTTTATATGGTTTTCCATTCACTTTTAATGACGCCCAAGATTTATTACCAAAATCGATTTTAAAAGTGAATTCTTGAGTTTCTTCTGGTAACTTAAATTCATACGTTAAATCTTGAGTACGAGTAAATACAACTCCTGAATCTTGAGGTGTTGTAGGATTATCTTGTGGATTGTTATCGTTATTATCAGGAATGAATTCTCCCTCTATTTGTATTTGGTTATTTGGCTTAAATTCAGGTTTTTCACTTTGTTTACGCGTCGCATAAAAACCATACCAAAAAATCACAACAATTAAGCATATAATAACAAGTACAATGACTGCACGAATAACATTTATATGAAAACGATCTTCATAAACCGATGGTTTTCTTGTAAGTTGTGGTTTGTTTAAATGAAAACTTTTTCCACGTTGAATCATTTCTTCATTACGTTCTTCTTCAAGAGTTTGTTTTTCTTGTAACTTTGCTAATTCGATTTCTTGCGTTAAAGCAACATATTCTTCTGTTAATGCTATAGCATCCATATCTAAAGCTTGTGATATTTTCTTTAGATACATCTTTACATAAGCTTCATCACCTTCGTATCGATCAAACTTTCCAGCTTCTATATCTTTAAGAACAGTTATTGAAATCTTTGTTCTTTGAGATAGTTCTTCAATAGATATCTTTTGTTTCTCTCTTTTTTCACGTATTCTTTGACCTATATTATCCACAAAATAACCTCCTTTATATAAAAAAAGCATATTAAACCCATTGTCATTAATATTAAACCATACTTTTTTTTATTTATCAATATCGACACAATATTATTTTATGTTTTTATGTCCTTATTATGAATAAATTTTAAAATAAAAAAGCTGAATCCTATCAGCTTAAAAAATGCTCACTCAGGTAAGCCAAGTTCTGTTTTTCAGTTGATTATTTATCTACGCTTACGCGTCCAAGTCATCGTTCATTTCCTTTGACTTGATTCCCCTACCAAAATTTGGGTTTCATTCTTGCAGAGTTTACCTCTTTTCACTCTTTTTTTCAAAAGACTTCGTTTCTGTGGCACTTTATGACTTATCAACCATGCTTACGTTTAGGTCTTAGGTCTGTCGTTAGCTTGCGCTACTCTAACTTATTGATTTGTTAGATACAATCACTACAATCATCGCAGATTGTGAATGCCTGGACTTTCCTCTATTTTCATAGCAATCAACTCTCGTGAGCAATTCTATTTTACATATTTTTTATAAAAAAGCAATTATTTATCTTTATAAACTTCTTTTTCTAAATTAGAAATTCGTCTTAATAAGTCTACATTAGCAGATAAATTGTTTTCCATATTTTTTATATTATCTTGTTGAATTGTATGTTCTTTTTCTAAATGACTTAATTTTGCTTTTAAACTATCATTTTGCTTTTGTAAGTTTTCAATTTGTTCATATGATTCATTTAACATTTCAGCAAATGTTTCATAATCTTGTAAAACAGTATCTAAGAAATAATCCACTTCTGTAGCACTGTATCCTTTAAAATCTATTTGGAATTGTTTGTTCAATATTTTTTTAGGACTTAATTGAATTTTGTTTGCCATAGTTTCACCTTCCTCCACAATATTCTCACAAAAAAACTAGTGAATTGCAAGATATTTTTCATTTTTATATCATTTTAAGACTTTTTTAAGAAATTAGAGTGAATATATGTTATAATGTTTGCGATATGGAGGAAAGATATGGTTAATTACCCTAATAAAAAGAAAACAAATATCCAACTGAATATATCACCCACAAAACATTATACAGCCCATCGCGGTATGTCTTTAGAAGAAGATATTTCTCTATCTAATGAATATTATCTTGAACATGACAAAGCAGTCATTTATAAAAAACCTACGCCTGTACAAATTGTGAAAGTTGATTATCCAAGAAGAGAAGCCGCAAAAATTGTTGAAGCATATTATAAAAAACCTTCTACAACAGATTATAATGGATTGTATAAAGGAAAGTATGTAGATTTTGAAGCAAAGGAAACAAAAGTCAAAACTTTCCCATTTAAAAACATATCAAAACATCAAATTGATCATCTCGATCGGATTATCAAACATGGTGGGATTGCTTTCGTTATTATTGCTTTTACAAGTCTAAATGAGATATACTTAATTGATGCCAGTTATGTTATTCAAGCATATAATCATGGCAATCGTCAATCAATGACATATGAAACAATCAAGTCCTATGGACATTTGATTCCTCAAGGCTATCAACCTCGACTTGATTATTTGAAAGTATTAGATGAAGTCTATTTTAAGGAGGACAGACAATGAAAAAGAAATTAAAAAAGTCTACAAAGAAAAAGATTTCAGGTTCTAAAGTTGTTAAGATTGGCTTAATTACAATGGCTATCTTAATTACATCAGTAGGAACATTCTTGGGTGTTTCTTTCTATAGTCAAACTGGTGGATTTTCTAAAGACAGACTTCTTAACAAGGAAGCATCTTCAGTTGTTAGCGAAACTGGAAAAGACACATATTGGGTAAATGGAAAAGATGGTGCAAGAAAAAATGTCAGTTATGATGATATTCCGCAAGTCATGATTGATGCTGTTATAGCAGCAGAAGATTCACGTTATTTTGAGCATAATGGTTTTGACTTACCTCGTATTGTGAAAGCTTTTATGGGGAACTTAGTAGCCGGTGGTATTACTGGCGGTGGATCTACTATAACGCAACAAGTTATGAAACAATCTTATTATCCTAATGCTGAAAAAGAAAATTTAATTCAAGGTGTTCAAAGAAAATTTGGAGAAATTATGCTATCAATACAAGCTTCTTCAGAAATGACTAAGGAAGAAATCTTAGAACTTTATTTAAATAAAATTTACTTTGGATATGGAAATAAAGCTGTTGGTATTTATGCTGCTTCACGTTATTATTTCGATAAAGAAGTACAAGAATTAACATTACCTGAAGCTGCTTTATTAGCAGGTGCTTTAAACTCACCAAATAGATTTGATCCT
>CALDMQ010000212.1 GCA_937917505.1 uncultured Erysipelotrichaceae bacterium
ATTAAATTACCTCTATAATGATTAAATATCATTCCGTGAGATTTTAAGTTTTCAACTTGTATAATTTATTATATGGTGGTATTACAAAAGTATATTCAGCAATTTAAAAACCAACCTCATAGAGATTGGTCAAAATGAAATATTATTTCTTTTGAATATGAGAGAAATTGATTAACTCAATATGATTATCTTCAATGAATTGTCTTAACTTTGAAGATTGAATTAATTGAAGTTCTTTCATACGAGGTAAACCGTAGCTTGTCATATCATACAGTCTTTGATCTACTAAAGCAGGATGACACATGAATTCTAAAATGTCTTCGTCTGTATTAAATGCACTTGTAACAAAATCATAATTTGCATCATCACCATACATACGATCATCGCAACGTACATATTCATATGTATCTAAAACTTGTTCTCTTTGACGCATAGGAACATCATATTCTTTTGCTAAACGTTTTGCTACTTCAACATGCCAAGGTAATAAGTGCACATGGTGATGTGAATCAATATGTGTTGGTTTATGTCCAGTTACAGCAATGTATTTTTCCATTTGTGCTTTCCATTCTACATATAGTTCTTCAGGATCAGCATGTGGTTTTCTATCAGGATAGTCTTTAGGTCTAATAAAGTTACCATCTTTATCTGTAAAAGATTTTGCTCCTTCTACAAGAGGTCTACCAACAGTTAATACAAAGTGAATACCTACACCTAATTCAGGATATTTTTTAGCTTCTTTTAATGCCCATTCAGCATAAGGCATATTCATCATACAAGTTGTAGATGTTAGAATTCCTTCCGCATGAGCCAAAAGAATACCAATACTGTTTCCTTGAGTCATACCAAAATCATCAGCATTCATAATAAGTTTCTTAATCATAAAATTTCCTCCATAATGATATACCTTTATTATAATCTAAATAAATAGAAAGTGAAATTATTTTCATAATTGTAAAAAAGAAAATGTTTTTATATAATATCCATATAAAAGAATATATAAAAAGGAGCTTCATATGAAAATAACAGGATATACAGGATTATATGGAATAGTTGCAAATCCAATTAAACATTCTTTATCGCCGTTAATGCATAATACTGCTTTTCAAACATTAGGTATTGATGATGTCTATCTAGCATTTGAGGTTGAAGACAATAACTTTGAAGCATTTATGAAAAGTATAAGACTGCTTCATATTAAAGGTTTAAATGTATCAATGCCTTATAAAGTAAAGATTATTGATTATCTTGATGAATTAACTCCTGAAGCTAAATTGTGTCATGCTGTGAATACAATTAGAAATGATAATGGGAAATTGATAGGTCATATTAGTGATGGAAAAGGATTTTATCTTGCGTGTATACACAAGAATTGGAAAATCAAAGACCAAAAGATTGTTGTATTAGGTGCTGGCGGGGCAGCCCAAGCAATTATTGTAGAACTAGCAATGCAAGGGGTTAAAGAAATAGTTGTTTATAATCGTAGTGATAAGTTGTTTATCAGAGAGTTGAATAAAAAATTTAATTGTTCAATTATTTTGAAATCATTGAATCATTTAGATAAACTTAAAGATGATTTAAAGGATACCTATTTACTTGTTCAAACAACAAATGTAGGTATGGTACCTTATGAATATGAATGTTTAATACCTGATGATTCTTATTTGCCATCTTCTTTAAAAGTTGCGGATATTATTTATAATCCTAAAGAAACGAAATTATTAAAGATGGCTAGAGAAAAAGGGTTAGAATATATGAATGGTGAAGGTATGATTGTATATCAAGGAGCTGTATCATTTGAATTTTGGACAGGACAAAAAATGCCTGTGGATAAAGTTAAAAAAGAATTAGGAATGGAGTGAGAAAATGAAAGAAATTATTGTAGCATCTACAAATGAAGGAAAGATTAGAGAAATTAAAGCAATGTTAGATCAAATTGGTATTGAAGTGAAATCGTTGAAGGATGTGTTTGATGAAGATATTGATATTGAAGAAAATGGACAAACATTTCAAGAAAATGCTTTAATTAAAGCTCAAACAATTTGTGATTTTATACATAAACCTGTACTTGCTGATGATTCTGGTTTAGAAGTTGATGCGTTAAATGGTGGACCGGGTATTTATTCTGCACGTTTTATGGGACATGATACAAGTTATGATATTAAGAATCAATATATTATAGATGCAGTTAAAGGAAAAGATAGGGGAGCTAGGTTTGTTTGTGCAATGGCTCTTTGTATTCCTGATGAAGAACCTATTTTAATAGAAGAATATTTTAATGGAGAAATTAGTGATAAAATAGAGGGAGAGAATGGTTTTGGTTACGATCCTATTTTCTATGTGCCAGAGTTACATAAAACTTCAGCAATGCTCACATTAGAAGAAAAAAATCAATATTCACATCGTGCAAAAGCACTTAAAAAACTTTATGAAATATTAAAAAATAAATAAGGAGAGAAAAGATGAATCATATAGTATTAGTACATCCTGCAATTCCTCAAAATACAGGAAATATTATGAGAACTTGTGTTGCAACACATTCAAAATTACATATTATTAAACCAATGGGATTTTCTTTAGATGATAAGCATATGAAAAGAGCAGGACTTGATTATATTAAAGATTTAGATATGAAAATTTATGAAAATTGGGATGATTTTGTAAGTCAAAATACAGGACAATATCATTTCTTCACACGTTATTCTAAGCTTTGTTATAGTGATCAAAACTATACATCATCACAAGATCAATATTTTATCTATGGTCATGAACATGATGGGATTCCTCATGATATTTTAAAAGATCATTTAGATGAATGTGTGCGTATTCCAATGGATGGGAATGCAAGAAGCTTAAATTTATCTAATTGTGTAGCAATAGGTATTTATGAAGCCTTGCGCCAACAAGAATTTCCACAGTTATCTAAAGTAGAGGTTCAAAAAGGTGAAGACTTTATTTACAATGAATAGAAAAAGAGATGTTGTTTTATCAATTGTTTTGACATTGTTTATTATTTCTTTTGCGGTTTGTATAACAGTCTTTTTTAAACAATTGTATTATTTTGATATTCATTATTTAGATTTACCGACAAAGACAGGGTTTTCTTATGAAACAATCAAACATAATTATGATGTTTTAATAGAATATCAAAGCCTCTTTTTTAATGGACCATTAGAATTACCTGATTTTCCTATGTCACAAACAGGCCGTATTCATTTTGATGAAGTGAAAAATATATTTGTGGTAATTCAAGTGATATGTATTATAAGTGGACTAGTTTCGTTGGTTATGGTTTATCAAAATATCAAACAAAAAGAATATCGTTATTTAAGATTAACATCTATACTATGCATAGGAATTCCAACGATCATTGGCTTTTTAGCAAGTATAGATTTTAATAAAGCATTTATTATTTTTCATAAAATTTTCTTTAGAAATGATTATTGGATATTTGATATGACCACTGATCCGATTATTACGATTTTACCTGAACGATATTTTATGCATTGTTTTATGATGATTGTTTTTATTATTATATTGATGAGTTGGTTTTTATATATGATTTATAGAAAAAAACAAAATATGATTTTGAAAGAATTTTCTAAATAAATGAGAGATGTCTCTTGACAAATAGAATGTATGGGAGTATAACATAGGTGTCAAAAGGAAAGAGGCGCTTAATATGAAGACACAAAAGGATATTGAAGACAAAGCAAAGGAAGCTTATGATACTTATTTTAAAGATCATGAAGAAAAAACGGATGATGCTTTTAGAGGACATGATGTTGTTTTAGATACTGAAAAGTTAGAACATGATGTAGAAGAAAAGAAGCGAGAAGTAGAGAAGAAACATGAATCTTTAGAAGTGATGAAAGAAGAAATCATTGAGCGAGCAGAAGATTCATTGAAAAAAACTTTTGGTCATGAATAGAAGGATTGAAAAATATCAATCCTTTTTATATAGAGTGTTGACACAAGAGTGAATAGTATTTATAATAGATTTAAAATAAAACAATAAATTCATAGAAGGGAATAAGTAATTCTAAACAGAATTTATAGAGAGGCAATGTTTTGGTGGAAGTTGTTAAGGAAGTTTAGATATGAAATCATCCTGGAGAAGTAAGCTGAATGAAGTAAGCAAACCGGAGTTAAGCCACGTTATCGGCGATGCACATTGTTAGATGTGAAAGAGTGTCTAATTTTTGATTAGAAATAAAAGGTGGTACCGCGATTGTCAATCGTCCTTGTGATAGGACGATTTTTTTGTTTATTATAGTGGGTTTATTGTAATTTGAGGAGGATATTATGGGTTTGAGTAAGAAAAAAATGTTGTTAGTGAGTTTTATGTTATTTTCATTATTTTTTGGTGCAGGTAATTTGATTTTTCCACCATTTTTAGGACAAAATGCAGGTGAGAATACATTTGTGGCTATTGGTGGTTTCTTGATTACAGCTGTTGTTTTACCGGTTTTGGGGGTTGTGGTTGTTGCTCGTTTTGATGGTTTAGAACGTTTGGCTAGTCGTGTGAATGCTAAGTTTGCTATTGTGTTTACAATTTTGATATATCTTTCTATTGGACCTGGGTTAGGGATTCCTCGAGCTGCTTCTGTGCCTTTTGAAATGGCTGTTGCACCTTATTTACCAAAAGGAGCATCTTTTACTTTATGGATGTTTATTTATTCGTTAATATTCTTTTTAATAGCAGGTTGGTTAGCTTTAAGTCCTAAAAAATTAGTTGAAAGAATTGGAAAATTTTTAACACCTACATTATTGTTTTTGTTGGTATTTTTATTCTTTAATTTCTTGTTACGTGGACAAGTTAATGTATCAAATGCTCAAGAAGTATATGCTGCTCATCCAATGGTTCAAGGATTTTTAGAGGGGTATCAAACTATGGATACAATTGCAGCTTTAAACTTTGGATTGGTTATAGCTATTACAATTCAAAACTTGGGTATTCAAGATAAAAATCATGTTATGCGTTATGTTGTTAAAGCGGGGATTTTTGCAGGGTTGATTTTATCAGCAGTTTATTTGATGTTAGCTTTTATGGGAATGAATAGTTCAGGGGTTTATCCTATTCAAGATAATGGTGCTTGGACACTTCGTTGTATTGTTTCACAATTGTTTGGAGGACCTGGAGCTGTTTTGTTAGCAGTTATATTTACCCTTGCTTGTTTAACAACTTGTGTTGGTTTAATTACTTCTATTTCTCAATTCTTTTCGACATTGACTCATAAGTTAAGTTATCGTCAATGGGTATTTGTTATTGCAGGTTTTTCATTTGTTATCTGTAATCAAGGGTTGAATACTATTTTAAGTTTATCTATCCCGGTTCTTAATGCAATTTATCCAATGTCTATTGCTTTAATATTATTAGGAATGTTTCATAAGTGGGTAGGTCGTTTTCGTTATGTTTATCCTGTTACAATTGGTGCAATTGGTTTTGTAAGTGTTTTATATGTACTTGAACAAGCTGGTCTATCTTTAGGGTTTATTTCAACAATTTGTCATCAGTTGCCATTATATGCTTTAGGTTTAGGCTGGGTTGTTGTAGGTGGCGTTGCTATTGTTTTAAGTATAGTCGTGGAATATGTATTTTCTTTTCAAAAGCAAGCGTCTTCAAAATTGGATATAGGTGATTTGGATTAAAAAAAGAACAAATTGTTTGTTCCTTTTTAAAGAATATTAAGTTTCATAAGTTCTTCTTTTAAATCTTTATTATAATTTAAATGAATGCTAGAAATACCAAGACGATTAGCGATTGTAACGTTTGCTAGCATATCATCTATGAATAAACATTCATGAGGATTTAAATGATAACGATCTAAGAGAATTTGATAAAATTTAGGGTTAGGTTTCATTATATGCTCATAAGCAGAAATTACACCACCATTAAAGATAGTAAAGAATGGGTATTTGTTATACATTTCTTTAATAGCTTCTTCATGGAAGTTAGAAAGAATGTATAATGAATATCCTTTCTCTTTAAGTTTATAAGCTATATCAACATTCTTTTGAATTGGTGTCATCATTTCTGTCCAATGTTTTAAGATAAAATATATTTCTTCTTTATAATGAGGATTTCGTTTAGAAAAAATGTTTATAGTTTCATCGATTGTTAGATTCCCTAAATCAAGTTCTAACCATTCGTCACTGCAAAAGATAATTGTTAGTAAATCACCTATTGTTTTTTCATCATAATATTGTTTTAAGAATCGCTCAGGTTGAAATGAAAGTAAAACGTTTCCAATATCAAAAATAATATTTTTCATCATAATCTCCGTTCATTTAATATATTTTCTTTTATTTTATCATGAAGTGAAAGGATAAAAAAGAGAAAATAAAAACTTCTTAGATTTATAAAAAGCATATATGATATAAATAACAATAAGAACTTATAAAAAATATTATTTATATGATAGGATACTTATAATAATATGCTAGAATATATCTAATAGGAGGGAATAGGGATATGTTAAATATAGCAATTGTAGATGATTCAAAAATAACATGTCAATTTTTAAATGATGTCTGTTATATGTATTACGAACAAAAAAATAAAGATATATCAATTGATATATTTTATAATGGATCATTGCTACTTCAATCAAAAAAACAATACGATATTATTTTCCTTGATATTGAATTAGGTATAGATAATGGAATAGATATTGCTCAAAGATTGAGAAAAAAAGATAAGCAAGTATTTATTGTCGTGATATCAGGATATGAAAAATATAAAACGAGAGCTTATTCAATTCATTGTTTTGATTTTCTTGATAAACCAATTTCTAAAGAAAATATCATTCATGTCTTAAACGAAATAGATGAATATAAAACTGTGGATGTAAAAAGGGAAAGTATAGTTTTAAAAACATTGCAAGGAAGAAAAAAGATTTATATAGATTCAATAAGATATTGTGAATATAAAGAGAGAAAAGTTTTTATTTATACTCTCTCTCAGACATATGATTTATATATGCCACTTAAAGAATTGTTATGTGAATTAAAAGATAAAGGCTTTGGTATGTGTCATCGTTCTTTTATTGTTAATTTTGATAAAATAAATTTAGTAGATTCACATGAAATTACATTAGAAAATCAAATTAAGATTCCTTTATCAAAAACAAAGAGAAAAGAATTTGTAAAACAGTTTACAAATTACCTCGAGAAGTTATAGTATGCTTGGTTTATTTATTAGTGATGATTTTCTTCAAATGATATCTCAAATATTATTTGGAATCTTTTGTTGGATGACTTTTTCATGTAGTAAAAATAAAAGAATGTTCGCATTATTATCATTTGTTTTCTTATTTGCATCTTTTATGACTATTTATAACATTCAAATCAATCTCATTTTATCGCTTATATATTTATTATCTATTCTATACGTTGCTCGTCGAAATGAAATACAGTTTGTTTTGATTTGTTTTTTAGGCTACATGTTAATTAATAAATTAGATTTGCTTATTCATATTAATGATGAAACTCTATCATATATGATGTTAAAAATTATTTTATCGGATTTGTATTTATTCATATATCAAATGTTTATTATTATAACTAAGAGAATAACAGGAACAAAAACTTTGTTTGTTTATCAAATAGTATTATTTATAATCTGTATGATAAGTAATGTACTTATTTTTATAAATAACCAGACTATGCTTAAAGAAGTAAGAGAAATCTT
>CALDMQ010000213.1 GCA_937917505.1 uncultured Erysipelotrichaceae bacterium
ATACTTTCGTTAAAGAGTATCCTCACTTCAATCTTTGGAAACGTAATTCTAGCGGAATCAAAGAATGCTTTCGTAAGAATGAATTACCAAAACAAACAAAAGTAGAGGAAGACTGAGCATGAACAAACTAGATACATATGAAAAAGTTGAAAACTATTTAAAAAAGTATCAAAGCCTTAGCTACGACATTATCTTGTATGAGAACAAGATGGGTGGCCTTAAGGCTATTTCCTATTCTCAAGAAGAAAAAGGCACAGCACAAGATGATATGATGCTTGTGTACATGGAAAAGATTGAGAACTGCAGGGAACAGCAAAAAGAAATAGAAAAGTTTATTAAAAAAATTTTGTTGGTGCTGATAAGGTTATGATTTATGGTAAATATGTAGAAGATAAGAATTATACTGAAATAGGTAGAGTTGTTCATTTTTCTTCTATGCATGTTAAAAGGCTTATCAAAAAATCTATATATAAATATCTTGCTAAATAATTTTTCTAAAAGATACTTGATGTATCTTTTTTTTGACCTATGATAGAATAAAGAAGCCCGATAGGGCGGAGGTGCATTTATGCCTCATGAAAACAAAATCGTCTTTATGGCGTCAGAACGTGTGTTACGCTTTCACTTCTTAATTCATGGATTACACAAAAATCTTAGAGTTGATCATCATTTTGATGATTATCAAAGAATTAAAGAAATAACGTGATATAAGTCGTAGCACACGAAAAAAAGAGAGGATTGCCGTCCTCTCTTTTCTGTTAAATGCTGCGTTACGCAATCACTTCTTAATTCATTTATAGTATATCATAAAAAAAAGTTATGTAAACTGAAAAGATGTTAAAAATGTTAAACATGTTAATCGCTAGGTATGATATTATTATACTGTCAAAGAACATAGGAAAAAAACAATTCTACATGACATAATGATTTTTTACTCATACCTTTTATAACTTTGAAGAAAGAGCAAGATAGGAGAGATAGAAATGAAAAAGTCAATTGAATAATCACTCTACAATATGTTATAATAATTATCTCGATAAGACATATTAACTTTTAAAGCCTCACAGAAATGGTTTTTTTTTTTGTTACCAATTTGTTACCAACCGAGCACTTTTTTATACATATCAATACCTATTAAATCTTGATATATCTTCGTTTTGATAAAAAATTTTTTTCAATAAGTGAAAAATATATGCAAAACATTGTTTTTTGTTTATACTATAGGTAGATAAAAAGGAGGAAATTTTAACATGGAGAAGAAGCCTGTAAAAATTGTAACAATTGGTGGAGGAAGTAGTTATACTCCAGAATTAATGGAAGGATTTATCAAGAGATATGAAGAACTTCCAATTAAAGAAATGTGGTTAGTAGACATCGAAGACGGTAAAGAAAAAATGGAAATTGTTGGAGCTATGGCTCAACGTATGTGGGATGCATCTCCTTATGATGTAAAAGTTCATATGACATTAGATCGTAGAGAAGCTTTACCAGATGCTGACTTCGTTACTACACAATTTAGAGTTGGGTTATTAAATGCCCGTATTAAAGATGAAAGAATTCCATTCTCTTATGGAAGCATTTAGAACAATTCCAGTTATCTTAGATATCGTTAAAGATATGAAAGAATTATGTCCAGATGCTTGGTTAGTTAACTTTACAAATCCAAGTGGAATGGTCACTGAAGCTGTTATGAAATATGGGAAATGGGATAAAGTTATTGGGTTATGTAACGTACCAGTTGGTGCTATGATGAAAGAACCTGAAACTATTGGAACAACTTTAGATCAATTGGTTTATAAATTTGCTGGATTAAACCATTTCCATTGGCATAAAGTTTATGATTTACATGGTCATGAAGTTACACAAAAAATTATTGATGCTATGTATGAAGGAAAAGATGGAGGAATTCCTGCAAACATTCATGATATTCCATTCTTTAAAGAACAATTAGATACTATGCAAATGATTCCTTGTGGATACCATAGATATTACTATCGTCAACAAGAAATGTTAGCTCATGGTTTAGAAGAATACAACACAATTGGAACTCGTGGACAACAAGTTCAACAAACAGAACATGAATTATTTGAATTATATAAAGATCCTAACTTAGATCATAAACCAGAACAATTAGCTAAACGTGGTGGAGCACACTATTCAAATGCAAATAGACATATCGTTGTTACTACTAAAAACAATGGTGCAATTCCTGATTTACCAACTGATTGTGCAGTAGAAGTTTCTGCATATATTGGAGCTACTGGTGCAAAAGCTATGGCATTTGGATCATTACAACCAGCAGAAAGAGGTTGGTTACAATGCATGAAAAATATGGAAATGTGTGTAGAAGAAGCAGCTGTTACTGGTGATTATGGTAAAGCTTTACAAGCATTTATCTTAAACCCACAAATTCCAGCTGGAGAAAATGCAAAGAGAGTATTAGATGAATTATTATTAGCACATAAGAAATACTTACCACAATTTGCTGAAAAGATTGCTGAATTAGAAGCAGCTGGTGTCACTATCAAAGATGATGTTGCTAGAGAGTTAACTGAAAAAGGTTTATAATTTGAAAGATGAAGGGCAATGTTTACAATTGTAAGCATTGTCTTTTTTTGGTTTTTTCTTGTTTTCAATTGTATAAACTGTGTTATAATGAACTATATATGTAAAAGAGGGGTTTTTATGTTTATTAAAGAAATCTTAGAAGCAACTAAAGGACAATTATTAAGTGGAGATATCAATCAAGATATTCATGGTTTTACGCAGGATACAAGACAAATTCAACAAGGTGATATGTATATTCCTTTAAAAGGTGAAAAAGCTGATGGACATGATTATATTGAACAAGCTTTTTTAATGGGAGCATCTTCTATCTTAACAGAAAAAGAAGTCAATTATTCTGATAAAAATGTTATTCTTGTGAAAGATACTTTCAAAGCTATGAGTGACATGGCAAGTTATTTAAGACAACATCGACCAGTGAAAGTTGTTGGTATTACTGGAAGTGTAGGAAAAACGAG
>CALDMQ010000214.1 GCA_937917505.1 uncultured Erysipelotrichaceae bacterium
CTTTTGTTCCTTGAATCATTAATGCTTTTTCTTCATTTCTATCAATTGCCATTTCTAAGATAGCTTTTGTAGAAGGAAAAATCAATTCTATTTTATCATAAACATCAACACCATACTTCTTTTCACTATATACATGAATTTCATTAGGCATAGCCTGCATAAAATCTAAAACACATTCTATATTATAGATACCCACATCATACAATGCCCCACCTTGTGTCTTTTCAAATAAATAATGACCTTCTTGGTAATCCACTTCTCCACAAAAGCTTGTTGATAGAGTTTGGATTTCTCCTAATTTCTTTTCATGAATGAGTGTCTTAATATCATCAATTAAAGGAATAAAACGTGCTTTCATCGCTTCCATAAAGAACACATTTTCTTTTTGTGATAACTCACATAATTCTTTTGTTTGAAGATATGATAATGTTGCTGGTTTTTCACATAAAACAGCCTTACAATGCGATAATGCTTGCTTAGCCCAATAATAATGATCTTGATGTCTTAATGCAATATAAATCACATCAACATCTGGATCATTGATTAAACTTTCATAATCACGATAGACTTTCACATCGGAAGTTAACTCTGATAAAGTTTGACCACCTCTTGAAGCAACCGCATAGAGTTTTCCATTTTGACTATAAGAAAGACCTTTAATAAAACGCTTTGCAATTCTTCCAAATCCTAAAACTCCCCAGCATATCATATTAATACCTCCTTTTTTGACAATGTGGACAATAATATGTTCCTCTTTGATTTAACATAATCTTTTTAATAGGTGTTTGACATTTTAAACAAATATTCTTTGTATGAACATTAAGTTCAACTTGAAATAATCCATGTATCCCATTAGCATCAAAGGAATGTATTGTTGTTCCTCCTTGAGCGATGGCTTTATTTAAAACTTCCACAGAAGCTTCTAATAATTCTCTAACACGATTTTTAGATAAACGTGATGCTTTTGTACGTGGATCAATCCCTATCCTATAACAAATTTCATTAGCATAAATATTCCCTATACCACACATAATACTTTGATCAAGTAAAGCTGTTTTAATCGGCAATGAACATTTATGTAACTTTTGATAAAGCTCCTCATAAGGCATATCAAAAGGTTCTTTTCCAAGTTTACAAAGTGGTAAGACTTGTTTATAAGCATTTTTATCAACGAGCTGCATACGTCCAAATTTACGTGTATCTATGTAATGCAAATCATGCCCATCATCTAAATGAAAAACCACATGTGTATGTTTTGTAATTGGTGTTCCACTTTTAACGATATGATACTTTCCTTCCATACGTAAATGTGACACAAAAGCATCAGTATCTAATATAAAGATCAAATACTTTCCATAACGATCTATATCTCTGATTGTTTGAGATGTCACTGTATCAATAAATCTCTTAGTATCACCCTCTATGATTTTATCATAATAAACATCAATAGATTCTATTGTTTTCTCTAATATAAAATTTTGAAGTGTACGTCGCACAGTTTCAACTTCTGGTAGTTCTGGCATAAAACCTCCTATTTTAAATCATACCAATTTTTTGCATAAGCCCCTTCTACTTTTAAAGGAACAACCATATGGAAAGCATCTTCCATTGCAGTTTGAATAATTTGCATCATTTGTTCTAATTCATCTTTAGCTACATCAAAAATAAGTTCATCGTGAACTTGTAAAATCATTTTAGATTTTAGATTTTTTTCTTTCATAAATTGATTCACTTTAATCATCGCAAGTTTTAATATATCTGCACCACTT
>CALDMQ010000215.1 GCA_937917505.1 uncultured Erysipelotrichaceae bacterium
CCCAGAATAAGAAATTTAATATTAGTTTTTACAGGTACTTTTTTTGTTATTTCTTTGATAACAATTCAAATTATTAATATAGTTCAAATTAAAGAAGATTTATCTTTGACTATTGATTTTAGGTTGTTGTTTTTTCAAGGTAATTTTGATTTGTTTATATATATATTTATTCTTTCTTTAATACCTTGTGTTGTATATATGGTTAATATGTTTATTGTAAGTAATAAAAATAAAGAAAATTATAATAAAATCATGAATGCGAGAGAAGTAAAGAAGGATTTGAATTGTATTGTATTTGATGCAAATAAAATTAAACATGGTGAACATAGAAGTGGACTACCAATAGTTGTTGAAAGAAATAAAGTGTGGTTAGATCCATCAAATTCTCACAATCTTATTCTGGGTACATCAAATTCAGGTAAAACTTTTTCGATTTTACTTGAGATGATTGAGCTGACGAGATTGGCTGGGGAGAGTGCTGTCATTGTTGACTTGAAAGGTGAACTTTCTCAAAAGACATATCATAAGTTTAAACGTGATGGATATAAATGTTATTGTATTGACTTTATCAACCCAGATTGTTCTGATGCATGGAATCCATTTATGATGGGGTTTGCTGAATATATGAAGGAAAATGAAAGAATTAAGATTGAACGTAAACAATTAGAACAACGTATTAAAAAATTGAAAAATGATTTTAAGATCAAATATGGTCTGCGTGAGGAATTTTATACTAATGAAGTTAATGAAAATGGTGATCCTATTTATGTAAATGGTAAAATTAAAACATATCCAAACTACAGTAAAGCTGAAGAATATTTTAATGACGTTTTTAATATTATCTTTGATGATGATAAGGGTGATAATAAAATATGGAATGATTTTGCTAAAGATTTAGCAGTAGGAATTATCTTTTATTTGGCCAGATTAGAAAACGCTGAATATATGAATTTTGATGCAGTAAAAAAAATTGTGGATTTAGGAGATATACCATTAAAAGGAAAAACAACTTATCTACAAAAAGCTATGGAACTTTTAACAAAAGAAGATCCTTCATCAAAAGCATTAGAAATGATGCAGTCTTATGTGACAGGAGCTGAGAATACAAAGAAAAGTATTAGGCAAGTATTTTCTACTTCTCTTAATCGTTATACAATGAATCAGGACATTAAAAATATGTTAGCTTCTACAGATTCAATAGATTTTTCTAATATAGGGAATGAAAAGACTGTTATCTTTTTAAAGGTCCATGATGAAAAATCTATTTATTATCCATTGGTTAATCTATTTATGAGTCAAGTTTATGAAAGTTTGATAGCTAATGCAAGACAGAATAAAGATTTAAAACTTAAAGTTCCTATTAATATATTGTGGGATGAGTTTGGATCATCACCTAAATTTGAACCGATAAAAAATTTATTAAGCGCTGGACGTTCAAGAGGGATTAGAGTTACTTTGGTTATACAAGGTTATGATCAGTTGGAAAGTAAATATGGGAAAGATGATGCTAGAGGTATAAAAAATAATACAATGAATAAAGTGTACTTATTGTCTTCGGATGATGCAACCTTGAAAGAAATATCAGCTTTAACTGGTAAGAAGTTAATATATCAAAATGGACGTTCTGAAGAAGAACCATTATTTTCTACAGAAAGATTGTCAAAATTCCAATTAGGTGAAGCACTTTATATAAGACAACGTAAAGATCCATTTTATACAAAACTATTACCATATGATGACTATGTATTTTATTCGACAGAAAACTCAACTTTTGAACCAAAACCACGTAAAACAGCAAAGTGGTTTAATATACAAGATTTTATAAGAGATAATTTAACAATATAACATGGCAACTTTGCCATGTTATTTTTTTGAAAGGAAGGTAGAGAATGTGAATGTAGAAAAAATAGTTAAAGAATTGTATGATAAATACAATTTTGAAAAGAGTGGATATATAAAAAATGAAGATATACAGTATCAAAAAATGAGTCCTATTGATACGAATAAAAAAGATATTTTTAACGCTTTTGAGATAAGTAATGGACATTTAAATAAACATAAAGTCAATTGTGTATTTGTGGATGGAATGATTTTTAAAAGTGTTATAAGCATAAGATCATCGTTTAATGTGTTTATTAATGTCAACTTTAATGAAAGTAAGTTTGATTCGTGTGGATTTAAAGAAACAGTGTTTATTAATTGTTTATTTGAAGATGTAGATTTTAAGGTATCAGGGCTTTATGATGTCGTTTTTTTGAACTGTCAGTTTGAAGAATGTAGATTGAATGATTTGGATTTAGAAAATGTATATTTTATTAATAGTAATCCTACAGATATTATTAATGTCTTAACTGAAGAAAACTTTAAAGTAGATACTCCAAATATACATCTCATTGATGATGAAACAGTTTTTGGTATTTTTAAAGAAGAACAAAATAGCAATAATATATTACAAAAGAATGTAAATATCGAAGAAATGAATCGAGAAGAAAGAGGAGAAAAAAATATGTATACTATAAATGATAAGAAGTTTATTAATGAAAGTGTTAGTCTAACAAATTCATATCATGATTGTGAATTTATAAATGTAACATTTATGTCAGAAGTTTGTCAGGATAACTATTTCCAAAATTGTCAATTTGTTGATTGTACTTTTGTAGATTTAAAGTTTAGAAGTGTTATTTTTGATGATTCATCTTTTACTGGTTGTCGTTTTGAAAGTGTATCAATGAATAGATGTTCTTTGATAAATGTGGAAATAGATGAAAAAACAGTTCTAGGAGTCGAATTCATTAGTTGTCAAAATTATAATATGAAAGTTCAATGTTCTTTATCATTTGCTTCCTTTCAACAAACGTATAACCCTAAAGAATTAAAAGAAGAAAAACATACAAAAGGAATCAATAGTGATAATTCAGTTAATTACGATACTGTTTTGTTTGCACTTCAAGATATTATTGAGAAAATGAAAACAGAGGACTATAAAAAAAGCATAGAAAATGAAAGAGAAGTTACTGAAAAGGATGTTTATGATTACTTTAGAGAAAAAGAAGTGTCTGTGGTTATGATGATGATATCAAAAATTACATCTTCATGCATTGAAAATAAAAGTAACAAAATAGAAGAAAATGAAGTGATGTAATATGAGAACAGTAGTACAAATTAAGGATGGTAAAGCTCAAACGTATTATTACAGAAAAACTTTATATGGTATGGGATTTCATTTTAGAAAAAAAGATAAAACTTGGATAAAAAAAGAAAGTGATGAATCTTTAGTTGATTATTATAGGGTGTTCTCAAAGTCGAGAAATTTAACAATAAGAACATTTAAAGAATCATTTGAAAGAAGCAACGATTATCGAAAAAGGTATCTATTAAAGAATCCTCCACATTTTAGAGGAAAATACTTTTGTGCATATTGTGGTACACTGCTAAAACCTGATGAGATGACTATTGATCATATCGTTCCAGTTGTAAAAGCTCAAAGGAATAATTTTAGTAAATGGATTTTAAAGAAAGTTAATATCACAGATATAAATGATGAAAGAAATTTGGCTTGTTCATGTTTAGAATGTAATAGTAGAAAAGGAAGAAAGATAGGACTATGGACAATTAGAGGATTTGTTGGAAAACATAAGATGTTTTGGTATATCTTTTATGCTATTTTAATTATTTTTATTATATTTTTGTTGATAACAGCATATGAGGTGATGGTTTATGGCTCATAAAGATGATTTGAATGATTTGCTAAAAAAATATGCTTGGAATTCTTTGCAAATACAACAATTAAGATTGGCTGACAAGCATAATGTAACATTAAAATATTTTTCTCCTCAGTATGATTGGGAGCAATTAAGAGAAATACGACTTGCTTTAGAAGATGGACTTGATCCATCTTTTCTTTTGGATAAACATATCAATAGTGACTCAATGAAACGATCTAGAGAAAAAGTTTATGAAAGTTCTGGGTTGTATAGTGAAAAAACTAAACAAAAGAAACAGAAAAGAATGATAACTTTAGTCATGTTTTTGATTATGATTACTTCTATTGTTCTTGTTGGCCTTTGGAAAAAAGATTTTATTTATTCAATGATATATGATCTGAAGTTAGAACTCAAAACTGATAAAAAAATCATAGGTCTTTCAGAATTAAATAACTTTCATTATATTGATCTTATTCAAGATTATACAAAAGATTGTGAACTCATTATTCCTCAAGAAAAAATATCAGATATAGGAGAATATAATTTAAAATATACTGTTAGAAATGAAAGTAAAGAATTATCAAAAAATGTTGTCTTGATTGTAAGAGATGATATTAAACCAGTGATAAAATTAAAACACCATACAATAAATATTGATTATGATAAAACTATTGATTTACATTCAAATATTGTATCTTGTACTGATAATGTAGATGGAGATATAAAAAGTAAGATAACTATAGAAGACTCTGTAAATACAAAGAAAGAAGGCAAATACACAGTAGTATACGAGGTGTCGGATTTATCTGGAAATAAAGCAACTGAAAAGGTAAATGTTATTGTTAAGAAAAAAGACAATGTAAATAGTATACCAAACACTAGACCATCACAAAGCTCATCGAATTCATCGTCTTCAACAAATAATAATTCATCACAAAATCATTCATCTTCAAACGTGCCTGTAAAAGCAAAGGACAAAATCTTTTTATTTGAACAGTATGGTGGTGATTCTGCAACTACACAAAATCAAGCAGTAAATTATGGTAATAAAGTATTAAATGGTGGAAAAGCTAATAGATTTGATTGCGTTCCAGTATATAAAAATGGATTATGCATAGGATATGAAGTTAAGTTTAGTTAGTAACATGGCAACTTTGCCATGTTACTTTTGAGAGGAGATAGAAATGGAAATTTATTTTAATGGATGCAAATATGATTCTATGAAAGAGTTACAAGAAGATTATTTAAAATGGATTAAAACTGATGGAGAAAAGTTCACATTAACTATTAAAAAAGATAATCATATTTTATTTGAAGGTGAATTTACAAAAACTGAAGGTGAAAATAACATTTTTGAATATATTCATAAGGAATT
>CALDMQ010000216.1 GCA_937917505.1 uncultured Erysipelotrichaceae bacterium
TTTTTGGATTTGTATGATTCAAATGAATGGGTTAGCTTTAATACAAGGATATCAAACATTTTTTATCTCTCCTGAGCCTTTATTACAATGGTTTGTATGGATTGGTGGGTCAGGTACAACAATTGGTTTATCTTTTGTATTTCGATTTCTTATGAAATCGAACCACAATAAAGATATTGGAAAAACATCGTGGATATCTTCACTTGTGAATATTAATGACAATACCATTTATAGTTATACCTATGTTATGTGTTACAATAACTTGGTTTGCGTTTTCATCAGGATGGTTACATCCTATCTGCATGATGGGAGTATGGACACTACCCTCACCAATAGGAGCATTTATAGTTACGGGTGGAGATTTTCGAGCATTATTACTTAATTTGGGGTTAATAATATTGTCTGTAGTGTGTTATTATCTATTTGCAAAGATTTATGATACGTATCTTTTGAAAGAAGAACAAGATATGTTGTAGATATAAATAATGGGAACTAGTTTATTTAATGTATTTGAGAGTATACAGATATAAGTGATATTTTCATTGATAGTTTGGTAAGTCGCAAATTAGAAAAAAGTGAAAAAGTATTGAAAAAGGTTGATGAAGAGTTGTTATAAATTATATATAATTGTGGTAAAAAAGATATTTTTAAGACGAGAGGTGAAATAAATGTATTATATAGCTATAGATGGTGGGGGTACAAAAACAGCCTTTGGATTATTTGATGAAAAAGGATGTTTATTAGATAAGATAGAACTTCAAACTTGTCATTTTATTCAGGTGGGGTATGATGGATGTGCAAGGTGTTTGAGTGAAGGTATCAAATATTTGGTAGATAAACATTATCTTGAACCTCAAAATTTATTTATTGGTATTGGTATTGCTGGATATGGTAATGATCAAAACGTGAGAAAACAATTAGAAATACATATACATGAGCGATTGGGTAAATATCGATATGTATTAACAAGTGACATGCATGTTGCATTAATGGGTGCTTTGAATGGAGAAGATGGCATAGCAACTGTTGCTGGTACTGGTGCAATTGCAATGGCACAAAAAGATAGACAGATAATTCGCTGTGGTGGTTGGGGATATCAACTTGGGGATGAAGGATCAGCATATTGGATTGGGAAACAAATTCTTTTTCATTTTTGTAAACAAGCAGATGGTAGAGAAGAAAAAAATGAATTATATGATAAAATCATGGAAATTTATCATTTAAGTAATCCATATGAAATCATTGCAGTTATGAAAAATTTTGAAAATGAACGGACAGAGGTTGCTAAACTAGCAAAAATATGTGATGAACTCTCTCTAACAAATACAACTTGTCAAAATATTTTAAAGGATGCTGGTTTGCATATTGCATGTTTAGTTAAAGGGTTACAAAAATATTTTGATAAAGTCCCTCTTGTAACTTATTATGGTGGCGTATTTCATAGTGAATGTATGAAAAATTCTTTTTATCAATATTTGAAAGAGTATGAAATCATAACTCCTCAACATGATGCATTATATGGTGCATATTTATATGCTAAAAATTATTCAGACTAGCCAAAAGTGGGTAGTCTGTTTTTTATTGTTAGAATGTGATATGATAAATTCAAGTAAATTATACAAAATTCAAGTAAATAATTATTGTTATTCAAGTGAAATCTATACATAATATCATACGATAAATAAATATCTAGAAAGAGAGGAATTGTATAAATGTTAAGAAAAGATTTTTTATGGGGTGGAGCAGTTACTGCTCATCAAAGTGAAGGTGCTTATGAAGTTGGTGGAAAAGTACCTGCAGTTTGCGATTTAACTGTAACAGGTGAGTTTTCTGATTTTAAAGATGGAATTGATAGTTATCATAGATATAAAGAAGATTTTGATTTGTTTCAAGAAATGGGATTTAATGCTTATCGTTTTTCTATTGATTGGTCAAGAATGATGAGTGATGAACATACTTATAATGAAGCTGGTTTTGAATTTTATGATCAATTTATTGATGCTTTAATTGAAAGAGGAATGGAACCTATACCAACTTTATATCATTTTGAAATATCTTTGTAGAATTGTGTAAAAAGATTGTAGATAGATATGCACATAAAGTGAAATATTGGATTATTTTTAATGAACAAAATGGTATTTTACAAAAAGGACCAAAGATGTTCTATGGAGCAATGTGTCCAGAAGGATTTAATCCTCAAACATTTGATAATCAAATTATGCATAATACACTTATTGCACATAGCTTGGTTAATGAATATATTCATGAAAAAGGATGCAAAGTCATGGGTATGTCAACAATCGTACAAAGTTATCCAGAAACTTGTCATCCACTAGATACTTTAGAAAGTATGAAAGCTCAAAGTGAAGCTTATGTTTTCTTAGATGTCTTTGCAAGAGGTCATTACAATTCATATTATTATGCAAATATGAAAAATGAAGGAACAATGCCTGAAATCTTAGATGGTGATTTAGAAATCTTAAAGAAAGGTGTTACTGATTATTTATCAATAAGTTATTATATGTCTACAATTTCTCATGTGGGTGAAGAAAGTTTGACAAATGTCAATGATGTTGTGATCAAGAAAAATCCTTACTTAGAAATGTCTGAATTTGGTTGGACAATTGATCCAGTTGGTTTAAGAATTACTCTAAGACAATTGTATGATCGTTATGAAATGCCTATTTATATTGTAGAAAATGGATTTGGTTATGACGATCAAGTTATCGATGGGCAAATTCATGATGATTATCGTATTGACTACATGAGAAAACATATTGAAGAAATGAAGAAGGCTGTAGATGAAGGTGTTGATTGTAGAGGATACTTAGCATGGGGACCTGTTGATATTTTAAGCAGTCGTGCACAAATGAAAAAGCGATATGGATTTATCTATGTGAATAGAGATAATAAAGACTTAAAAGACATGAAACGTATAAAGAAAGAATCGTTTGATTGGTTTAAAAAAGTTATAGAAACTAACGGAGAAGAATTATAAGAGGAGAAAGTTTATGAAAGTGACAATGAAAGATATTGCTCAGAAATTAAATATATCGATTAATGCAGTATCCATTGCATTAAATGAAAAACCTGGTGTCAGTGATGAAATGCGTTTTCAAATATTAAAAACAGCTGATGAATTGGGATATGTGAATGAAAAAAAGCAATATCTTTCTGCACTTTCTAAATCTAATATTTGTGTTTTAATGCAAAGTTATTATGCGAATACGGGACATTTTTATTCAATGGTTTTACATGCTATTGTAGAGGAAGCTAAAGAATATGGTTATTATTCGATATTAAATTATTTTGAAGAAGTACAATTTATAGTGCCTCAATGTATTGAAGAAAGAAAAGTTGCTGGAATATTAGTAGTAGGAAAAATTTCTGATAATCATTTAAAGTTATTAAAATTAACAGGGATACCTGTTGTTTTAGTAGATTTTACTTCTTTGTATGATAGTTGTGATTGTGTATTGACACATAATAAACAAGGTGGATATATGATGACGAATTATATTATTTCAAAGGGGTATAAAAAAATTGGATTCTTTGGAGATTTAGATTATTCATTAAGTTTTCAAGATCGTTTTTTAGGATATAAGTATGCGTTAGAATTAGCACATATATCTAGTGATATAGATGGTTATATTCAAAAATATTCTTTCTTACATAATATAGAATCATTCATATTAGAAAATAAAATTGATGAGATTATCAATGTGTTAAGGAGTAAAGAGTTACCAGAAGTCTTTGTGTGTTCAAATGATTCAAATGCATTTGCTGTAATCTTAGCATTGACACAAATGGGTATAAAAGTACCTCAACAGATTGGTGTTACTGGTTTTGATGATACTCCTATATGTGAAAAATCTATTCCTCAAATAACAACAATACAAGTACAAAAAGAATTAATGGGACAAGTAGCAGTAAGAAAGCTAGTTGATAGAATACATCGTAAAGATGATATTCAAATGACTCAATTATTAAGTGTTAAGTTGATTGAAAGACATTCTGTAAAATAATAAATATTCAAGTAAATTAGGATTGAAATTCAAGTGATTCAATCCTAATATTTATTTGTAGATAGGAAGCGTTTACAAAATGGAGGAATAGGTATGCTAAAAAAAATGATGAAAATCTTGTTAAGCTTTGTAATGGTATTGAGTTTAGTATTAACTGGAACAACTACAGTTCATGCTGCAACTTCAGAACAAGATATTGCAACAATCAAGACTAGATTAAAAGAATATTTTTTAGAACAAGATACAATTGATGATGGTGCTAAAGTAGAAACATGCTATGTATCTAAGGCTAAAGATTATTTTATACTTATGAAAGATGATGGATCATTTGATGATGTTGATTATGAATCAACTCAAAATGCGAATAGTGGTAGACCGTGGGATCCATATCTTGCATTGGATCGTTTACAAGCTATGGCAATTGCTTATCATAAAAAAGGGAATGATCTTTATCAAAATAAAGAGGTTGTTGATAAATTAAATAAGGCCCTTGTGCATTGGCAAAATGTGAAACCAACCAATACAAATTGGTGGGAAGTTGAAATTGGCGTGCAATTAAGATTTGCAAGAATTGCTTTATTTATGGATGGAATTATGAGTGATGATGCCATTGATTTTATGTTGGAATCATTAATCAAAAAAGCTCCTGATTGTAGAGGTAATTCTGGACAAAACTATATGTGGTATACACAAAACCATATTTATTATCATCTCATGAAAGGAAATGCAAATGATTTAAGAAAGATTGTTGATAATCATCTTTCTAATTGTTTGACTATTCAAACAGATGATGGTGTAAAAGAAGCTATTCAAGTTGACAATAGTTTTTATATGCATGGTAAACAATTTTATTCAAATGGATATGGTTTATCAATGTTTAGAGATATGAGTTTTTGGATTTATATGTTTAGAGATACTCAATTTTCATTAGGGCAAGATGTTATTGATAGAATGGCTAACTATATGATAGAAGGAACAAGTTGGACAATTCGAGGAGATATCATAGAATTATATTTAGGATATCGTCCTTATAATCATCAAGTGGGATATAAGAACTATGCGAGTGCTTACATAGAACCTTTAGAGAGAATGATAGCCTCTGATTCAAAGCATGCTGTTCAATACCAAATGATATTAGATAATATTACTGGGAAAATTTCTTCTAATGGAAAAGACGGGAATTATTATATGTGGCGTTCTGGATATGCCTCTCATATGAGAGATAATTATGGCGTTAATATTAAAATGGATTCTAGAGAATTGATAGGTGGAGAATGGCGTGGTAGTTGGCCAGCAGGTGAACCTAATTATTTATCAATTTATTGGACATCTTCTGCTGCTTCTACAATCTCTGTAGATGGTGATGAGTATACAAATGTATTCCCAACATATGATTGGACACATACACCAGGAACAACAACACCAACAATGATGCCGACAAGTCATCCGAGTTTAGGTAGATTTAAAAATGGAATTTCGTTTACAATTGGTGTTAATGATGGAAAATATGGAAATACTGCATATAAAATGAATAAATATGGAACAACAGTTAATAAAGGATATTTCTTCTTTGATGATGAGTTTGTTGCTTTAGGATCAGGAATTTCATCTACAAATGATAATTCTATTCATACAACACTTAATCAAGTTGAAGCTGAGAATTTGATGATAGATGGTCAATCAGTAAGCAAGGGAAGTGTAAAATCTTATACGCCAAAATATATATATAATGGTAAAGTTGGCTATATTATTCCTGATAATCAATCTGTTACAGTTTCTTATGATGATCAAAAAGATGTGCCATCTTTATGGTCAGAAGAAGAAAAAGAAAAATTATCTAATGATGTATTTACTGCATGGATAGATCATGGTAAAAAGCCTAAAAATGCCTCATATAGTTATATTGTTGTGCCAGGGAAAACTGCAGATGAAGTGAAAGCTTACGCAGATAATGTTCCAATTACCATTGTTTCAAATACAAACGATGTTCAAGCTGTGAGACATGATGGATTAAAGCAAACTCAAATTAACTTTTATAAAGCAGGTTCATTAGAGTATAAGAATGGGTATACAGTAACTGTAGATCATCCTTGTAGTCTTATTATTGATGAATCGGGAGATACAAGAAAAATTTCGGTAGCTGTTAATGAAGATGAAGAACATCAAAATGTAAATGTGACTGTAAATGATGGACAACTTAAAACATTAACTCACTTTATATCAGGTGCTGTGCCATATGCAGGTCGACCAATAACTCTAAAAGAGGGAACAGACAATCGTTATCATGCAAGTTCATATACTCAAGGTCATTCTGTAACTAGGGCTTTTGATAAAGATGAAAAAACTTATTGGGAAAGTCAAACAAATCATGATGAATGGATAAGTTTTTATACAGGAAATAAGAAATATGTATCAGATATTTCAGTTCTATGGGGAGAACAATATGCAAGTGCATATGATGTGTATGTATCTCAAGATGGAAGAACATATGAAAAACTAACTGAGATAACAAATGGTAACGGTCAAAAAGATATTATTTCAATTAATGGAGTTTATTCATATATAAAAATTGTAATGAAAGATGGAAATGCTTCACATTTTCAAATTAAAGAAGTTTCATTTGAAACAAGTGATTCATTAGCTCTTCATAAAGATGTTATTGTGAGTTCAACATCTGCTACAGATACAGGAAATGTTGCATCATTTGCTGTTGATGGTGATAAAGCAACAAGATGGAGCTCTGCTAGAAATAGTGATGATGAATGGATTGTTGTTGATTTAGGAAAATATTCGCAAATAGATGCACTTTCTATTAAGTGGGAAGCGGCATGTTCTGATAATTATACAATAGAAGTATCATCAGATAATAAAACATGGAAAGAAGTTAAAGAAAATTTGAAAACAGATTCAAGTTTATTAGATGAATATAATTTGAAAACACCTGCTTATGGTCGATATGTGAAGATTCATTCAACAAAATCTAGAAGCAAACAATATGGTATTAGTATTTATGAAATAGATATTTATGGAAAATATACAAAAGAGTAGTGTAGGTGATAATATTCCAACAAATGTTATTGATAACAAAGATGACACAAAATGGATTTCAAAAACAAATCAAAATGAATGGTTTTATATTGATTTAGGTGGATATTATAAAGTGTCTGATATGGATGTTGTTTGGGGAGAAAATTATGCAACATCGTATGATGTGGAAATTTCAAAAGATAAACAAAATTGGAAAAAAGTTAAATCTATTACAAATGGTCAAGGTGGAACTGAGAATATCGTTGGATTTACTGATGATGAAGTAAGATGTATAAGATTGAAATTGAATGCATCTCAAGGAAATAATTATCAAATCAATAGTTGGAATATATATGGTGAAAAAGTAAGAGATTTAGGACCAGAGTCTCATAATATTTCTTTGAATAAACCTGTTAAAGTCAGTTCTGTTTCTACAAATGATTCATCAATGGTTGGTGAAAAAGCAGTGGATGGAGATTTAAATACAAGATGGGGATCATTAAGAGGTGAACATGATAACTGGATTATTATTGATTTAGAACAATATTCACGAATTGATAAAATAAATATTGATTGGGAAGCAGCATGTTCTGATGATTATACAATTGAAGTTTCTAATGATGGAACGACATGGAATGTTGTAACTGAAGCAAGATCAAATCCAGTAATTAATAAACATTCTATTGATGAACATGTTTATGATGATTCTGTTTATGGTCGTTATGTAAAGATTCATTCATATAAATCAAGAAGTGTGACATATGGAATTAATATTTTTGAAATTAGTGTATGGGGAGATAAGGCGGAACAACCAGTTCAAACAGAGAAAAATATAGCTTTGAATAAACCATCAAAAGCAAGTAGTGTTTATAAAACATTTGATTCTTCAAGAGCATTTGATGGAAGAACTGATGGAAGTGATGACAATCAATCTAGATGGGTATCTTTAAGAAAAAAAGAAAATACTGATAAAGATATTGATTATCAATGGATTTATGTAGATTTAGAAAATATTTATAATATTGATAAAGTAGTATTGAATTGGGAAGGTGCTTGTGCTACAGATTATAAAGTTCAGGTTTCGAATAATGCAAAGAATTGGACAGATGTAGCACACATCACTGATGGTGAATCAGGAATTAAAGAACTTTCGTTTAATGATGTTCAGGGTCGTTATGTAAGAGTTGAATGTTTGAATCCAACAGGTCAATATGGATATTCGTTATGGGAATTTGAAGTTTATGGACAAAGGATAAAAACACCTGCTCAAGAAAATTTGGCTTTAAATAAACCATCAAAAGCAAGTAGTGTTTATAAAACATATAATTCTTCAAGAGCATTTGATGGAAAAATTGATGGAAAAGATGAAAACCAATCTAGATGGGTATCTCTAAGAAAAAAAGACAATCCTAATCAAGATTTTAATAATCAATGGATTTATGTTGATTTAGAAGATTACTATAATATTTCAAGAGTTGTATTGAATTGGGAAGGTGCAGGAGCTAAAGAATATAAAATCCAAACATCTTTAGATGGTCAAGAATGGATAGATATAACTCACAAAACAGATAGTAAAGGTGGTATAGAAGAATATAAGTATGCTGATGCAATGGGTAGATATGTTCGTATGCAAGGTATTGAAGTTGGAGGTGAATACGGATATTCTTTGTGGGAGTTTGAAGTGTGTGGTGAAAAAGTAGATAATCAAGAATTAAAAGTTGTCTATAATTTATATAAATATTTTGATACATCAGCTTATACACCAAATAGTGCGAAATTGTTTAAGGAAGCATTAGAAAATGTGAGAGCGTTATTACAAGAAACTAATACTGAAAGTATTTCGAAAGCACTTCAAGAGATGGATAAAGTTATTGAAGGTTTGACTCTTCAAGCTGACTTT
>CALDMQ010000217.1 GCA_937917505.1 uncultured Erysipelotrichaceae bacterium
TAAGCATATGAATATACGTTCACTTTCATGGCGTATATATAATTCACATAAGAGTTTGTTTGGAATTGTTTGTATATTAATGATAGCTCAATTTTTAATTGTAGATAGTGTTGCAGAAAATATTATAGGTTTAATGGGTTATATCCCTAATGAATCTAATCATTATGAATATAAATATAATTTTAATTATTATGATGGAAATATGCTTGAAAATATTCAAGATGAGATTGTTGAAGTTCACAATATGAAATATGTGAACGAATATGACTATGATTATAGTTATCAATGGGATGTTGATGACAAGTATGGAGGTACGTTTATACAAGTTACAGATGATTTTAAGGAATATGATGGTCTGCTAGAAGAAGGTCGTTTACCTCAAAATAAAAATGAGTGTTTATATTTTCATGATACTTCAAGTCCTTGGGGTACAACAGAAGTTCAAATAGGAGATAAAGTAAAAATCGTTAAAATAAGTAATGAGAAATATGAAACAGAAATTATTGATGGAGAAGAATTTATAAAAGCAAAGGAAGAATTATATGATGAATTGAAAATTGTTGGAATTGTTTCGAGTAATTCTATTTATGAAGATTTTCAAACAGATGTGAATATTGGAATAAATGATACAGGGCTTATAACTTTTGCAGATCAATTTAAAAAAGATGAAATATCTGTAGCAACAAGTTTAATTACGCAACATGATGTGTTTTTAGAAATTAATGATTCATTATTTAATGATAAAAATCAAGATGATAAATATCTATATTCATTTATGAATGGTCAAAATATATCATATAAACAAAGGGCTATGAATCATGTTGTTATTATGTCTCCTATGTTAGTGATTAGTGTTGTCTTTATGTACTTTATTATAAATATATTGTTGAATAAGGTTAATAAGGATATAAATCTTATAAGATGTTTAGGGATGACGTTAAAACAGATAATGCAATTGTATTTATGCTTTGGAATCTATATGTTTATTAATTATTCATTCTTTATATGGATTCTTTGGAGACCAGGAGTATCGATAAAATATATAATAATTTATTTCATCATTGGAATAAATATTGTCATATTGATGTTATTAGCCTATAAAAAAACGGAAAAAACATTGACTTTCTATCCTACTGATGTTGAGAGATATTATTAATGGAGGGGGAGAAAATTAATGGGAAAGAAAATATGTATGGGTTTATTTTTAGTTATTATTATATGTTTATTTGTTCAATATCAAGGACCAACAAAAAGATATATCTTTTATAATATGCTGTATGATGAAAAAGTCATCTATGAATTAATGGATCAAAGTATTTCTTTTATAGATCAAGATGGCCTTCATATTGATGAAATTCGTTATGATGGAAGTAAGACGTTGCTTGAAGAAAAAAGAAGAAAAGATGAAAATAATGAAGAAATCATACATCTTTATATGGATATATCTACTGATTTCTTTGGTGCACCAAGTAATTGGGGAGAAAACATGACTTATAAAGATTATGAAATTGTATTTTCTAAAAATGATAAAGGTCAATGGGAAATAATAAGTAATGGATATGGATAAAAGGGTTGTTTTCAAGCAACCTCTTTTATTTGACAAAATTATTGCATGAAACTATGTATAATAGAAAAAATATGATATAACATAAAAGAAAAGAAGGTGGAATGATGTTTGAAAGCATAGGTGAAGCAGTGTATGAGAGTTTTATCATGTTTCCTTTTTTATTTATAGCATATGTATTGATGGAATATATTGAACACAAAGGTGAATCTAAAATCACAATATATATGAAAAAGGCAAAGTCAATAGGTCCAATTCTTGGAGCTTTATTTGGTGTGATTCCTCAATGCGGTTTTTCTATTATAGCAAGTGGATTGTATTTGAATGGAAATATAACTTTAGGAACATTGTTATCAGTGTTTATTTCTACAAGTGATGAGGCTATTCCTATACTTATTGCATATCCGTCTCGTTATCAAAGTCTCATTGTGATTGTATTAATGAAAATTGTGTTAGGGATAATTGTTGGATACGTGATTGATTTTTTAATACAGAAGTATCATTTCAAACAATATCGTTTGAAACAATATCTACATAAAGATTGTCATGAGGAAGTGCAACACCATTCACTTTTTTATGTAGCATTAAGGCATACAATAAAAATCTTTTTATTCATATTATTTGTGAATATTGTTTTTACAATTTTAGTGGATTTGATAGGAACAGATACATTGGCAATGATGTTGGGTAGAGGGAGTTTGTGGCAAGTATTTATAGCCGCATTATTTGGTTTTATTCCTCATTGTGCAGCGAGTGTTATTTTAACTCAACTCTATGTGACAGGTATTGTGACATTTGCTTCTTTAAGTGCAGGATTAATAACGAGTTCTGGATTAGGATTATTGGTTTTATTAAGAATGAATACGTATAAAAAAGATGTTTTGAGAATTGTGATTATTCTTTATGGTGTGAGTGTTTTGACGGGTGTGATACTTAGTTTTATGTTTTAACAGCTTTCGTGTGAAAGTTGTTTTTTTATCAAGTCAAGAAAGTTTGTATTGTCATTTGTATAATTATGATACAATAATAGTAATTGATAAATAGATTTCAAAGGAGAAGACAGATGGGAAGAAGTTATGTAGATTTACACATGCATAGTCATTATAGTGATGATGGTGAATATACACCGACACAATTGGTAGATATGTGTCATGAGGCTGGAGTGAAAGTTATGGCGATTGCGGATCATAATTGGGTAAAAGCTAATGATGAGGCAACAAAATATGCTAAGGAATTGGGAATAAAATATATACCTGCAATTGAAATTGACTGTACATATCAAGGATTGAATTTACATGTTTTGGGATATGGTATTGATTATAAACAACCTATCTTTAATCAATTAGGAGAAATAATTGAAAAGCAAGAATTAACTTGTTCGTTAAAGAAATTAGAATTAACAAATGCTTTAGGTTTTGAGTTAACTCAAGATCAATTAGATGCCCTTTCAACAAATGGTGTTTATACTGGAGAAATGTTTGGAGAAGCATTGTTAAATGATGAAAGATATCTAGATCATGAATTGTTAAAACCATATCGTAATGGTGGTACAAGAAGTGATAATCCTTATGTGAATTTTTATTGGGATTATTATGCACAAGGAAAACCTTGTTATACTAAAATTAAATTTCCAACATTAGAAGAAACAATTAAAATTATTCATGACAATGGGGGATTGGCCGTGTTAGCTCATCCTGGTAACAATTTAAAAGGTCGTTTTGAAATCTTTGATGAGATGGTTGAACTTGGAATTGATGGTGTAGAAGCTTATTCAAATTATCATAGTGAGGAAGTGAATACTTATTTTGTGAATAAGGCGAAGAAACTTGATATTCTTTACACATGTGGAAGTGATTTTCATGGAAAAACAAAACCATCTATTGTATTAGGTGGGAATGGATGTGAAATTCCTGATAATGTTGAGAAATTACTTAAAAAATATCATTTAATTGAAGGTGATGTATAATGTTATGTGATTATCATGTTCATACTCATTATAGTGATGATAGTGCTTATGAAATGGAAGATGTTGTTAAAGATGCATTAGCTAAGGATATGAAAGAGATATGTTTTACAGATCATGTTGATTATGGAATTAAATGTGATTGGGATAGTGGAGAAAAGATTGAATATCGAGATGGAATGGCATTAGCGAATGTTGATTATCCAAAGTATGATGAAGAAATTCGATACCTTCAAAAGAAATATCCTGAAATCAATATTAAGATGGGAATGGAATTTGGTATGCAAGTTCATACAATTCCTCTCTATCAAAAGTTATTTCAAAAGTATCCTTTTGACTTTATTATTCTTTCTTGTCATCAAGTTGAAGATAAAGAGTTTTGGACACAAGATTTTCAAAGAGGAAAAACACAAGATCAATATCAACAACGTTACTATGAAGAAATATTAAATGTTATTCAAAAATATAAGAATTATAGTGTTTTAGGTCATCTTGATTTAATTAAGCGTTATGATGAGAATGGTGATTATCCATTTGATAAAATCAAAAATATTATAACAAAAATATTGAAACAGGTGATACAAGATGGGAAAGGTATTGAAATCAATACTTCATCACATCGTTATGGGTTGAAAGATTTAACTCCTTGTAGTGATATTTTAAAACTTTATAAAGATTTAGGTGGTACAATCATTACTATTGGTAGTGATTCTCATCAAAAAGAGCATCTAGGTGCTTATATTGAAGATACAAAAACTGTTCTTAAAGAGTTGGGTTTTGAATATTATTGTACATTTGAACATATGCAACCTATTTATCACTCATTAAAGGAAGAATAACATGAATTGGATAGAAGAAGTTAAAGAAAAACTAAGAAAAAGAATCAAATTCTTTTTGACAAAAAGAGTTCTTTATTACAAGACTTAATTCAAGAGTTTCCAAAACAACAAAGACAGGTTATTGTGTTATGGACTTTTTCCTTTGTAGAAGAAAGTATACAAACTTTACTAGAAAAATATCCTGATGAAACGAGAATGCTAGAATGTTTTGAATGTGCAAAGTTATGGTCAATGGGAGAAGTGAAGATGTCTGAAGCAAGAGCAAAGATATTAGACTGTCATGTATTTGCTAAGGAAATTGATGATGAAGTTGATCAAGCACTTATCCATGCGATAGGTCAAGGGTGTAGCACAGTTCATACAGCGGGACATGGGATAGGCTATCCTATTTATGAATTAACTGCTCTTGTGAAAAGATATGGTGTTGAAAATTGTGAAGAAATTGTGGGAGCACGTGTTAAAGAATGTTTTGCTAGATTAGCATATTATTGTAAGGAAGAATCTTTGATGCAAAGACAATGGGCAAAATTTTTAGAAAGATAGATTTTCTATCTTTTTTGTTTCTTTCTATAAGTATTCGTTATATACTATTATTTGTTAAGGAGGAGAATTTATGAATCGAAAGGTTTTAAGATTAGCGGTCATTGGGTTAATGGCAGCACTATCTTATATTGCGTTTACATTTTTACAAATTAAAATTCCTACACCTGCCGGTTTTACTTCTTTTCATTTAGGAAATACATTTTGTGTGTTAGCTGCTTTATTGTTAGGTGGAGTTCCTGGTGGTATTGCTGGTGCAATTGGTATGGGAATTGGGGATTTAATGGATCCTGCTTATGTGATTGTAGCACCGAAAACAATCGTTTTAAAACTATTGATAGGAATTGTGACTGGGTTGGTTGCACATCGTTTTTTTCATATCCAAGATTTAAAAGGTAAGAAATTATATAAAGCTGTGTTTATTTCTGCTTTGGCAGGAATGTTAACAAATATTTTCTTAGAACCTTTTATTTCTTATTTTTATACTGCCTATTTGTTAGGTGCACCCCAAGATGCATCAAGAGCATTAGCGTCATGGAATGCTATGACAACAAGCGTGAATGGAATTTTAACAGTTATTGTTTCATCATTGTTATATATCACAATACAACCAAGATTGAAGAATCAAGGGATTTTAAAGAAACTTGCACCTCAAAGGAGAAAAAAATATGAATAAAAAAATAATCTTTTTAGATGTTGATGGGACATTGACATATGAAGAAGAAAAAGTATCTAAAAGGGTTGTTGAAGCAATACAACAGGCAAGAAAAAATGGACATTATGTTTTCTTATGTACAGGAAGGAATAAAATAGGTGCTGCATTTTTAAATGATATTGGATTTGATGGTTTAGTTGCGAGTGCAGGAAGGTATATTGAAGTCAATGGTCAGATGATTGATGAATCTTATTTAACATATGAAGATGTGTTAGAAATTCAACAAGCTATGGATGAATGCGGTGTTCTTTATAATATGGAAGCTACAAATTGTACGTTTGCTGATGATGAGATTATTGGATTATATATTCAAGGATTTTTAAAAATGGATAATATGAATTCAGAAATGCAAAGGCTTATTCATGAACATAAGCAACAATTACATGTTAAAAGTTTACAAGATTATGTCAATAACCCACAGTCTGTTCATAAAATTTCATTTATTGCTTTAAATAGAGAATCTTTACAACAATTAGAAAATAAGTTATCTTCTAAATATTTGTTTGTTATTCATGATTTGTATTCATTAAATACAATTAATGGAGAGTTGATTAAGTATGGTGTAGATAAAGGAAAAGCAGTTTTAAAAGTTGTAGAACATTTAGGACTAACAATTGAAGATACAATTTGTTTTGGAGATAGTCGTAATGATTATGAGATGTTAGAAACGTGTTATCGTAGTGTTGCTATGGGAAATGCAGTTGATGAACTTAAAAAAATAGCAACAACTGTTTGTGAAACTGTGCAAGAAGATGGTGTCTATCATGAATTAAAGAGATTAGGAATTATTTAGAAAAAACCAAGAATTTAATGATATGTCATTAAACTCTTGGCTTTTTAATTTTTTTTATCAATAATTCTATTTCCGTAGTTTTCCTTGT
>CALDMQ010000218.1 GCA_937917505.1 uncultured Erysipelotrichaceae bacterium
AATTGTCTTATTAATTTGAATAATTTCATTCTTTTTTATTCATAATAACGGGAATAATCATTGGATTTCTCTTTGTCTTTTGGTAGAAATAAGTTCCAAGTGTATCCCTAATTGTATTTTTAATTTCACCAAATGTTGTTTTTCTCTTTAATAAATGAGATAACTCTTTACCAATTAATAACTCAGCTTCTCTAATCATATCTGTACTATCTTTCATATAAACAAATCCACGGGACATAATAATAGGTTTGTTTAATAAGCATCCTGTATGTGAATCCATTGAAATCAACACAGAGACCATACCATCTTCACTTAAGATTTGACGATCTCTTAAAACTGCTGTAGAAAGACCAGTAATATCGTTTCCATCAACATAAATATCATCAACATGAATACGAGGACCAAGTCTTGCTTCTCCGTTACGTAATAAAATACTATCACCATTAGATAAGACGAAAGCATTACCTTTTGTAAAGCCAACTTCTTCAAAGAGTTTTGCATGAATCTTTAACATACGATATTCTCCATGAACTGGGAAGAAGTATTTAGGTCTTGTTAAAAGTAACATGAGCTTTTGTTCTTCTTGAGAAGCGTGTCCTGATGTATGTAAATTGTTAATCGCTTCGTTTGTTAAAACTCTTGCACCAGCTCGATAAAGTTTGTTAATGACTTTGCTGACGCTTCCAGCATTTCCAGGGATTGGATTGGAAGAGAATAATACTGTATCACCAGGTTTGATAGATACTTGACGATGTGTTCCGTTTGCAATACGGCTAAGTGCTGCTAAGGCTTCTCCTTGACTTCCTGTGCATAAGATTAAGATTTCGTTATCTGGTAAATGTTTTGCTTCATCATTTTTAATAAAGAAACGATCAGGGCATTTGATATATCCAAGTTTTCTTGAAACTTGAATATTGTTTTCCATTGAACGACCAAAGACAAGAATTTTACGATTGAATTTTACTGCCGCATCAATAATTTGTTGAACACGATGTACATTAGATGCAAATGTTGCTACGATTAAACGACCTTCGGTTTTTCTGAATTCTTCTTGTACACTATAGGCAACTTGTTTTTCACTAATAGAGAAACTAGGAACTTCTGAGTTTGTAGAGTCGCTTAATAATAAAGTGACACCAGTTTCACCTAAAAAAGACATAACTTGATAATCAGCTGGATCGCCAACTGGAGTTAAATCGAATTTAAAGTCACCGGTAGAAACAACACGTCCATTTGGTGTGTTGATAATAATTCCTAATGATTCAGGAATAGAGTGATTTGTTTTAAAGAATCCAATGTTAAAATATTTTGTTTTGATTTGATATAAATTATCAATTTGAATTAAACGTGTTTCGTTTGTTAAACGATGTTCTTCTAATTTTCTTCTAATCATAGCACAAGCAAGTGGTGATGCGTAGATAAAAGGAATAGAAACGATTTGTAATAAGAAAGGAATACCACCGATATGATCTTCATGACCATGGGTAATTAATAATCCTTTGATTTTTTTTTGATTACGTTTTAAATACGTATAGTCAGGAATGACATAATCAATTCCTGGTAATCCATCTTCAGCAAATTTAACACCTGCATCAATGATAATAATTTCGTTATCATGTTCTACACAGTACATGTTTTTTCCAACTTCATTTAAACCACCTAAAGCAAAGACTTTTGTATCTAAATGATGTGATGTTGTTTTTTGAGTAGGTCTTTTATTTCTATTATAGGGTGTTTTCCTTTGTTGAGGAAAACGTTTGCGAGGCATATCTGCCATATTCTCACCTTTCTTTCTTTAAATTTTTTAAAGAATATATATATTATTATATCATATGTATAATGATTATACATGTTTTCTTCTTTACATTGGTATGATAACTGAAATGTTATATAAATGCAAATAAAATATAGAAAAAGAACCCGTAGGTTCTTAAACAATCTTCTTACATGCTGCAATTGCTAAAGCGTTTGGTCCAATGTGACAAGCGACACTCAATGAGAGTGGATCACAGATAATTTCGTGATGTGGAAAATATTCTTGAATTTGTTGTTTGAATTCTAATGCTTGTTCTTTATCAAAAGTATAGGCTATCATGATATGAGCACCACTCATATCGGCGTTTTCTGTATCAATTCTTTCTTTGATATCATTGATAATAGCATCAATCATGATTTGTTTGGCTTTGACCATTGTTCTGGTTTTTTGGAATTGATCTAATTTTTCACCTTGAATTGTTAAGATAGGTTTAATTTTTAATAGCCCTCCTAAAGCTGCGGCAGCTGGAGTGACACGTCCACCTTTTTTTAAGTAATCTAAAGTATTTACTGTAATGTAAATTGTAGCATTTAATTTATTTTCCATTAAAATATCATGGATTTCTTTTGCATCTTTTCCTTGCTTTGCAAGCTCAAGAGCATCTAATGCATCTTGTTTTTGTGTGACAGAAATACGTTGTGAATCAACAACATAAACTTTTCCTTGATATTCTTCTTCCAGTGCTAACATTAAAGCAGTTTGGCAAGAACCACTTAAACCACTTGACATAGGGATATGTACAATTTGGTCGTAGTCTTTTAGAATTGTATCAAAAAGTTTTGTCACATCACCAACTGCAGGTTGAGATGTAAAGACCTCACAGTTATTCATTAGCTTATCATAAAATTCATCTTGAGATAAATTGATATCTTCTAAATATTCTTCATTGTTAATAGTAAAAGGCATTGGGAGTACATAGATACCAAGTTCTTTGGCTTCGGCTTGTGTGATCCCACTATTACTATCTGTCATAATAGCAACTTTCATATGGTCCCTCCTATAAAAATGATTATCATTCTCATTTTAACGTATTTTATATATCAGTGCAACTTATTTTAATGAATAACTGTTTGAATTCTTGAGGAAAATAAATATAATAATTTTCAAGAGGTGGAAGTATGCAAAAAATAATCACTTATTTTGAAACTAAGGGACAAAATGTCATAGATGCTTTACTTGTTTTTGTTTTAGGATGGTATGGCGTTAAATTATTGAATTATATTATAAAAAGAATGATGAAAAGATCAGGTGTTGATCCCATTGTAACTAGCTTTGTACAGTCAATTCTTGAAGTGGGATTAAAGTTGATTGTTATTGTGACAGCACTTGCTCAATTAGGTGTAGAAACATCATCGCTTGTGACAGTTCTTGCAACGGCAGGTGCGGCGATTGTATTAGGGTTAAAGGATTCTATGTCGGGAGTTGTGTCGGGCATGATTATTCTTTTTACAAAGCCTTTTGTGAAAGGCGATATTTTAGAAGTGAATGGATATATAGGGAAAATTAAAGAAATACAATTGTTGTATACGATATTAATTTCTTTTGATAATAAAATGGTTGTTATTCCAAATAATGAACTTGCTTCATCAACTTTTGTGAATTATTCGCATGAAGAAAAAAGACGAGTGGATTTGAATTTTGATATTCATTATGAAAATGATGTGAAAAAAGCAAAAGAACTTATTCAAAGCGTTATTGAAAAACACCCTTATACTTTAAAAGATGAGGAAATATATGTGAGGGTATCTGAATATAAAGAAAGTGCGATTACTTTGAGTTTGCGTGTTTGGACATTGACAGAGCATTATTTTGATTTAAAAGATGATTTGATAGAAGAAGTGAAAGCAGTTTTTGATAAGAATCATATTTGTATTCCGTATAGTCAGGTTGATATTCATATTAAGGAACATCGTTAAGGTGTTTCTTTTTTTGTGCCTATTTAAAAAAAGAAAGTAGCTGGTAATTGTTGAAATGTGAGAGGGTAATCTACATTATATGAAGTTTGGTATAATTGTATACAGAATTATTAAAATGGAATAGTAATTTATTTAAAACACAAAATAATATATCTAAATTTGCTAAATAGATAAAAAAATACAAAAAATATTTGACATCGCAATTTAAAGAGTATATACTTTGTTCAAGGCATGGGGCAAGATGCTTTATAAAACAAAATGGAGGGAAGGAATATGAAGAAATGGAAAGCTGTGGTTGCTGCAGTACTTGCAGTGACAATGCTCGCAGGATGTGGCGGGGGAAATAAACTGGAAGGTAAAACTTACACATTCTCAAGTGAACTTGATATTAAAAATTTAGATTCATCAGATGCAGATGATGGAATGTCTTTCAATGCAATGCATGCATGTATTGATGGACTTATGGGGTTAGATGCTGAAGGAAAAATTGTTCCGGCAATTGCAGAAAAACATGAAGTATCTAAGGATGGATTAACACATACTTTCACTTTAAGAGATGCAAAATGGTCTAATGGTGATGCTGTTAAAGCTCAAGACTTTGTTTATGCTTGGCAAAGAATTATTAAAGTGAGTGGTCAATATGCATATATGTTAGGTAGTGATGGTGCTGCAATTAAAGGTGCTGATGAATTAATGGCTAAAGCATCTAAACTTGCAGAAGGGGAAACACTTACTGATCAAGATATGGCAACTTTGGGAGTGAGTGCAAAAGATGATAAAACTTTAGTTGTTGAAACAACAAGAGAAATTGCTTATTTTGAAGAATTAATGACATTCCCTTGTTATTATCCAATTAATCAAAAATTCTGTGAAGAAAAAGGTGCTCAATATGCAAAGAGTGCTGAAAATGTATTGTCAAATGGTGCTTTTGTTATGAAAACTTGGGAACCTGGTAGACAAGCAACATTTACAAAGAATGATAATTATTGGAATAAAGATGCAGTGAAAATTGATAATTTGGTTTTAAACCTTGTCCAAGAACCAAAAGTCGCAGCAACAAGTTTTGATAATGGTGAAACTGATTTTGCACCAATTAATTCAGAATTAGTAGATAAGTATAAAGATAATGAATCTTATACAACATTTAATGAAGGTTATTTATTCTATTTAAGTTTAAATTTTGAAAATAAAGATTTACAAAATAAAGATTTAAGAGCTGCTTTATCATTAGCTATCAATCGTGAAGATTTTACAGCAAATGTTTTAAAAGATGGTTCAAAGGCAGCTAAAGGATTTATTCCTACAGAATTATCTTTAGATGAAAATGGTAAAGATTTCCGTGATACAGCTGATACTTATACAAAATATGATGTCAAAGCTGCACAAGAACATTTAGATAAAGCGTTAAAAGCTTTAGGTAAAGATAAAATTCAATTAAGATTGTTATATGGTACAGATGAGTCACCAATGGATCAAATGGCGGATGTTTTACAAAGTAACTTTAGTCAATTAAAAGGTTTAGAAATTGAAATGGTTGCAACTACAAAACAAGATAGAATCTATACAAAACAAGCTAATGGTGATTTTGATATTTGTTGTACACGTTGGGGACCAGATTATGGTGATCCTACAACATATTTGAATTTATTATTAAGTGGAAATAGTAATAACTATGGTCATTATAATAATAAAGATTTTGATAAAGTTATGGATGTTGTAAAAACAACAACAGGAGCAACTCGTTGGGCAAATATGCAAAAAGCTGAAAAGATTGCTATGGAAGATTATGGATATATTCCAGTGTTTGAAAAAGGAACTGCTGTTTTACAAAATAAAAACACAAAAGGTTTAGTTCATAGACCAGTTGGTGTTCCTTATACATTTAATTATGTAGAAGTATCTGATGCTAAATAGTTAAACAAAATGGAAAATAGTAAGCACAATATGGATTTCCATATTGTGCTTATTGTTTATTGAGGGGAGGAATTTGATGAGTAAGTCAACTCTTAAATATATAGCAAAACGGCTACTTATATCAGCGATTACTTTATTTGTTATTTTGTTATTGCTTTTTTTGATGGTACGTTTTTTGCCGGGGTCACCTATTAATAATGAAAAACTATCAGCAGCTCAAAGGGCTGTTATTGAAGCAAAATATGGTTTGGATAAACCGTTGTTACAACAATTTGTTAAATATGTGGGTGATATGTTTACTGGTGATTTTGGTGTTTCAATGAACTTGTATAAAGATATGCCAGTTGCATCATTGGTAGGAAATGCAGCAAAGTTATCATTTATGTATGGTATTTGTGCTGTTATTATTGGAACAATTGTTGGTATTTTGTTAGGAATATTTGCTGCTTTATATAGAAATACAATATGGGATACGATAGCAACGATTCTTTCAGTAATAGGTGTATCCATTCCTTCGTTTGTATTTGCTTTATTTATTTTGATTTTGTTTGCTGCAAAGTTAAAAATACTTCCTACAGCATATACATCTTCTGATCCCGTTTTTTCTTCAGTTATGCCTATTTTGGCATTATCAATGGGAGTCATAGCTAATGTGGCTCGTTTTACAAGAACGGAGATGATTTCTGTATTAAATAGTGAATATATGACGCTTGCTAAGGCTAAAGGATTGTGCAAGAGAGATTTGATTTTTAAACATGCACTTCGTAATGCATTGATACCTGTCATTACTATTTTAGGACCTATTTTGGTTAATTTGATGACTGGAACAATGGTTGTAGAGGTTATTTGTAGTGTTCCTGGATTAGGAAAGATCTTGATATCAAGTATACAATCTTCTGATTATAATTTGATATTAGCTTGTTCATTCTTATATGCGGCTATGTATATTATAATGATGCTTATTATTGATATTTCTTATGGAATTATTGATCCAAGAATTCGTTTAGGAAAGGATGATTAGTTATGGATAAATTTGAATTTTTACCTGATGATTTTGAGTTTGTTGGCGAAAATCATGATATAACAAAAGACGTCCTTGCTCCAACGAAACCTGCTTGGAAAGATGCGTTAGGACGCTTTATAAAAAATAAAGGTGCTGTTGTAGGAGCTATTTGTATTATGATTATTACATTACCAATGTTAAGTTCATGGGAATTTGATGCTATGAATACGCAAATTAAGAATATTGCTCCTAATCTTCAACATTGGTTTGGTACAGATGTGTATGGTCGTGATTTATGGGTGCGTATTTGGCAAGGAACAAGATATTCTTTGTTTATTGCAGTTGTAGCGATTTTGATTGATGTGGTTGTTGGAATTACTTATGGAATGATTTCTGGATATTTTGGTGGTAAAGTAGATGCAGCGATGCAACGTTTTCAAGAAATTATGAATTCTATTCCTACACTTGTTATTTTAATTATTTTATTAATGTTTATGAAAGCTTCGCTAGTAACGATTATTGTAGCTTTATCGTTTACTGAATGGATTGGAATGAGTCGTATTACAAGAGCGCAAGTTTTAAAGATTAAAGAAGAAGAGTTCGTTTTGGCTTCTCGTACATTAGGAGCGAGTGATTTCTTTATTATTTTTAAAGAGATTTTACCTAATGTGTATAGTCAAATGATTATTATGGTTATGATGTCTATACCTAATGCTATTTTTTATGAAGCGTATTTATCATTTATTGGT
>CALDMQ010000219.1 GCA_937917505.1 uncultured Erysipelotrichaceae bacterium
AAATGATTTAATGCTTCAAAAGACTCACCACTCATAATAGCCCCATCTCCAACAACACAAATAACTTCACCTTTTTCATGATTCAAATCTCTTGCGACTGCCATTCCAATACCACCTGAAATAGCTGTAGATGAATGTCCGGCTTCCCAACTGTCATGAATACTTTCTTTACGTTTTTGAAAACCACTTAATCCTTCATATTGTCTTAAAGTATCAAATTGGTGAATACGACCTGTCAAAATTTTATGAACATAGGATTGATGCCCGACATCAAATAGAATCTTGTCTTTTGGTGAATCAAAAACATAATGTAATGCTATTGTTAATTCGACAATACCAAGATTGCTAGAAAAATGTCCACCCGTTTTTGAAATTTGTTGAATTAAAAATTCTCTAATATCACTTGATAGATTTTCTAATTCTCCTATATTTAATTGTTTAAGAAATGATGGATCCTTAATTGTTTCAATTTTCATTTAATTCACCCTTTTAATCAAGAATTGTAAAATATCTAATAAAAGTCCATGATTAATTTGTAATTGATACAAATCACCACAACAAGCATTAAACAAGGCTTTTGTTTTCTTTTGAGATTCTTCTATCCCGAGCAGACTCACATAAGTGGATTTATTATTTTCTATATCGCTACCAACTTTTTTACCTAATTCTTCTGTTGTTCCAATAACATCTAAAACATCATCTTGAATTTGAAATGCTAAACCTAATGTATAACCAAAATGGGTCCATACATCATAATCTTGTGGAGCGGCAATCAATGAAGCAAGTTGTACACTAACTGCAATCAATTCACCAGTTTTAAAATGATGAATATCTTCAAGTTGTTCAAGCGTTGCAAGCTTGTTTTCATAGTACATATCTTGTTGTTGACCATAAATCATTCCATTGATACCACTTGCTTGATATAAACGTTGTGTAATTTTTACTTTTAACGAGTCATCCATATTCATACTCAAAATAGTATTAACCCCTAAATTTAGTAAAGCATCTCCTGCTAAAATAGCAGTTGCTTCGTCAAATTTTTTATGACAAGTTGGTAAACCACGTCTTAAATCATCGTCATCCATACCTGGCAAATCATCGTGAATCAATGAATATGTGTGAATCATCTCAATCGCACATGCAATATCAATATAATCATGGTAATTGACTTGGTAACTTCTTAAAGTTGTTAAAAATAAGAGAGGTCTTAATCTTTTACTTGGAGCAAGTAATGAATATGACATAGCTTTTTTAACTAAACCATCTTTTAAAGGATAAAGAAGTTCTTGGAGTCTTTGATTAATTTCTTGTTTTAATTGATCCATAAACTACTCCTTATCTTGAAAGTCTTTTAACTCTCCGTTTTCATAGATTTGAGCGACTTTCGCTTGAATATTTTTTAATTTATCATCACAATACTTAGATAAAGTAATTCCCTCTTGAAATAATGCAATACTTTCTTCCAAAGGGATTTCATTGTTCTCTAATTTCTGAACAATGTCTTCTAATTGTTTTAATGCTTCTTCATAAGTTAAATTTTCAACCATGCTTTCACCTACTTACTTAATTTGTGCTTTATGTTTTCCATCATAGAATGTAATATCAATCATATCACCTTGTTTCACTTCTTTAGCTGAACGTACAAGATTTTGATGTGATTCTATAAATGTATATCCCCTTCTCATAACTTTTAAAGGACTCAAAGCATCAAGTTGAATAATATATTTTTGAACTTGATGATTTTTATATGTTAATTGATTATTCATATATGAAACGAGTTGTGTTTGATATTTCTTGAGTTTTTCTGCTTGTTTGATATCAAAAAGATGTCCTTGATGAATCAAACGATCTTTGAGAGAAGTTAATCTTATAATTTCATTTACATATATATTTTCTGGATTTGTAAGAAAATATGAATGTTTTAAACGTATTAATTTTTGTAAATAACGTTGATAATGATCTATTAAAGACTTGCTTATCAAATGTAAATGAATCTTTAATTCACTTTGATCAGGTGTTGCAATCACTGCAGCATCTGTTGGTGTTCTTGCTCTAATATCACTTACAAAATCACAAATCGTAAAATCTGTTTCATGACCGATTGCTGAAATAATCGGTGTTTGAGCTTTATAGATTGCACGAGCTAAAAGTTCTTCATTAAAGTTCCACAACTCCTCAATAGAACCACCACCACGCGCTATAATGATTGTATCAAATCCAAGTTTATCAACTGATTCTAATGTTTGAACAATTTGAAAATAAGCATTTTTTCCTTGAACAGGTATAGGAAAAATAACAACTTTACTAAAAGGAAAACGTGATTGAATCAAAGAAACCACATCTCTTAATCCTGCACCTTGTTTTGCTGATAATATTGCTATACTTTTTGGAAACGCAGGAATTGGCTTTTTATGTGATTGATCAAACAATCCCTCTTTTTCTAATGATTTTTTTAATATTTCAAACTGTAAATATAGTTTTCCTAAACCATCTTGCTCCATCTTCTTGACATTCAATTGATATTGCCCTGTCACTTCATAAACAGAAACATGTCCTTGTATTAAAACTTGCATACCATTTTCCAATTCAAAATCTAAAAAATGTGCATTAGATGCAAACATAATAGCATTGATACGAGAATGTTCATCTTTCAGTGTGAAATAAAGATGACCACTTGGATGTGGTCTGTAATTTGAAATTTCTCCTTTGATATAGATATTCGATAAAGAAACATCCTGCTTAATCTTTGCATGTATATATTTATTTAAAGCAAAGACTGATATATATTTTTCCATTAAATGATTTGACTTAAAATACCATTGATAAATTTATAAGAATCATCATCACAAAATCTCTTTGCTAATACAACCGCTTCATTAATAACAATTGTTTTGGGTAATTCTGATTCAAGTAACTCACATGTTGCAATAAGGAGAATTGCACGTTCCATCACACTTAATCTATCAAAAGTCCAATCTTTTTTTAGATAATTTGATAATAATTGAACATAAGATTTTTCATGTTCTAAAGTTTTTTGAACAAGCCATTCACTAAATGTTAGTGATTCAGGATTTTCATATAAAGTTTTATCTTCCTTTAAAAAACCTACAATATCATCATATGTATTATGAACAAGTAAATACTGGTAAATTCCTATAACCGCCATTTCTCTTGCTATTTTTCTATGTGTTTTATTTGTCATAAATATAAAAGCCTCCAGTTTATCAATATATGTTATTTTACCATAATTCAACATAAAAATAAATAAAAGAAAAGTAAGAATGTTATATTCTTACTCAAAGTCAATATTATCTACTTCAATATCAATATGTTTCACATCAACATCTGTCATTTGTTTAATTGCAGTTGCAATTTTTTCTTGAATTTCTTTTGTTTTTGTTGAAACATTCACTCCATATTTCAAACGAACATGAATACAAATATAAATGTCATTGTCTTTAATAGAACAAGAAACAACGGATTTTGTTCCTGGAACAGGAATTCCTTTACTTGTATCTAAAGAAACATCTTTTATATCTTTCACTGTTCTTTTTGTAATTTCATCAAAAACGCGAATGTTCATAGAAACACAACCATTCACGCGTCCTTCTTCAAATGTGTAATATTCATTGTGCGCCATAAATCATACCCCTTTTCTATATTAATATTGTATAAAAAATTATCATAAAATACAAGTTTATTCGCTAATAAATTTAACTTCAACTTGATAATTTTCACCTACAATTCCTAAAACTTTATTAATAATCAAAGAAGCATCTTTTTGATTAGCATCTTTTTTTAGTGCTGTTATTTTAATTGTTTCATTATCTATTTCAACATAGACCTCTTTGTAGTTTAATTCTTTTAATTGGCTGATAATTGTTTTTTCTTTTTCTGCTAGACTTTTTGTTTCACTTATTGTTTCTAAGG
>CALDMQ010000220.1 GCA_937917505.1 uncultured Erysipelotrichaceae bacterium
TTCATTATGATTTAGAATGGTTAAGTGAAGCTATGTATAATATTATTAAAAATGATATTGAAGAAGGTGTGAGTGAGATTAAAGTATCATCATATTATAATCAAGAATTACTTCATATTCTTATTCATGATAATGGAAAGGGTATTGATGAAATAGATTTACCTTATATTTTTAATCGCTTTTATCGTTCTCAAAAAAATAAGAAAAAAGGCATTGGTATAGGATTATCTTTATGTAAAGAGATTGTAGAGAAACATCATGGATTTATAATGGCTTATAATGATCAAGGTGCTGTATTTGATTTGGCTTTTCCATATTTAGATATTAAAGAGAAGGTGATTTGATGAAAATAATAAGTGTCAATAATGTTACAAAATATTATGGTTATGGATTTAATAGAGTAAAGGCATTAGATCATATATCTTTAGATATTGAAGAAGGAAGTATTGTGGCAATTACAGGGACAAGTGGATCAGGAAAATCAACGTTATTGCATGTTATGGGAGGATTGGAAACTCCTGATGGTGGTGAGGTTATCATCGAAAATAAAAATATTTATTCTCTTTCTCAAGAAATGTTAACGGTATTAAGAAGAAGACGAATTGGTTTTATTTTTCAATTTTATAATCTTGTTCCTACAATTAATGTTTATGAAAATATATGTTTACCTATTCATTTAGATAAACAAAAAGAAGATGAATCTTATATTGATGAATTGCTAGATTTATTAGATTTGAAAGATAAAAAGTTTAATTATATTGATGAACTATCAGGAGGACAACAACAACGTGTTGCTATTGCACGTGCTCTTGCATCAAAACCAGCTATCATATTAGCAGATGAACCAACAGGAAATCTAGATTCAATCAACTCACAAGAAGTTTTAGATATATTAAGAAAAATGCAAAGGAAATATAATCAAACAATTGTTCTTGTGACTCATGATGCAAGAATTGCTTCTTACGCTGACCGTATTATTCGTATTGAAGATGGTAAAATAGTGGGTGAACGAAATGAAAAATAACACACCGTTCTTTTTGGCACTCAGTGCTATTAAAAAAGACAAAAAGAATTATTTACTGTCATTTTTGATCATGCTCATAGCCTTTACTTTTACAATTACATTCATTTCTTTTATTAATACAGAAGAAACTGTCGATAGAAAAGTTAAAGAACAAAAATATGGAAATTGGTTACTATGTATAGAGAATTTGAATCAAGAAAATGTTGAGTATTTAAAGATAAATCATGGTGAAGATTTTGTTGGAGATATGAAGGTTATAAGCAAGCTTCATACAAACCATTATGTTGGAAATTATGATGAAACATTCTTTGAATTAGCTTCTATTAAACTTATGGATGGGAGACTTCCTTCAAAGTCGCATGAAATCATTTCTATACAAGGTAAAAATAGCCTAGGTGATCAAGTGTCTATTAATGATCATCAATATCAAGTTGTAGGACTTATCAACGAATATAATCAATATTGGGAAGGTCCATCTTTTGATTACTTCACATATAATCTCCCTACTGATAGAAACTTTGTTTATTATTCAACCCAAGAAAGTGTTCATCAATTTGTTGAACATAATAATAAGAAAGTAACTTATAATTATCCTTTGATATCTGGTGAATATACAATAAGTCATCAGAGTAATAACAACATATATTATTTAGGTTTAGAAGATATAAAAATATCAAACTCATCCACAACAACAATATTAAATTATTTTTTAATCCTCATAGGAAGTGCATTGTTATTTTCTGTATTTTACAATAGTAAAGAAAGAGAAAAAACAGTTTTTTTGGTTAGATGTATTGGTATGTCAAAGTCAGATATGAAAAAATATATCTTTTATGAAATGATAGTTATAGCTTTTATAGCATTAGGTATATCTATTGTTATAGGGTTAATATTATCTCTTTGTGTAAGTTTGTTCTATTATAATCAACATCATATCTTTGTATATGGAGCATCTTTGTGGATGGCAATACA
>CALDMQ010000221.1 GCA_937917505.1 uncultured Erysipelotrichaceae bacterium
AACAAGAGAAGAAGTGAAAACTATTGCAGATTGGTGTAATGAAAGATATTTAGGATTTTATTTAGAGGCTAATAGTGGTATATATTGTAATGATTATATGTTAGAACAAGGGCCAGCAACAATGGTAAAATATGCACAAGGAAAAGGTGCATCTTTAGAAGATGCTAAATCTTCAGCTGATAGTTTTATAGATACATTTATTCATGTGCAAGGTGAAGATATGTATCGTGATGATGTGAATAAGATTAGTTTTATTTTAAGTAGCTATCAAGATCATTTGGATTCTAAAGAAGCTTTTCCAACTTTGGAAGCGAGATTGATTTGTCTATGTTTGAATGTTGTGCATATAATGTTGCGATGGGTAATGGTGGGCCTGAAATTAAACATGCGGCTGATTATATAACTGATGATGTGAATAGTGATGGGTTGTATAAAGCATTTCAGTATTTAGGGTTAATTGATTAAGGATAGAGATATCTTTTTTCTTTTCTTGCAAAAAGAAGGGAATCATGTATAATAGTATGGACTTTGTTGAAAGGAGAAAATGTGATGATAGCAACACAAAATGTATCTTTACAATATGGCGATCGTGCTTTGTTTGAAAATGTATCCATTCAATTTACAGAAGGGAACTGTTATGGGATTATTGGAGCCAATGGAGCAGGAAAATCAACTTTCTTAAAAATATTATCTGGTGAAATTGAACCTAATAAAGGTGAAGTTGTGATGACACCTGGACAAAGATTGTCTGTATTAAAACAAGATCACTTTGCGTATGATGAACAAGAAGTGTTAAAGACTGTTATGATGGGTAATAAACGTTTATATGAAATCATGGTGAGAAAAGAAGAACTTTATAGTAAACCTGATTTTAATGATGATGATGGATTGGAATTAGCTGAACTTGAAGGTGAGTTCATGGAAATGGATGGTTGGAATGCTGAAACTGATGCGGAGATTTTATTAAACGGATTAGGGGTCACAAAAGAATTCCATCATCTATTAATGAAAGAATTAGGTGACCAACAAAAAGTGAAAGTTTTATTAGCTCAAGCTTTATTTGGAAATCCTGATGTCTTATTGTTAGATGAACCTACAAACCATCTTGATTTAAAGAGTATTCAATGGTTAGAGAACTTTTTATTAAACTTCCCTAATACAGTGATTGTTGTTTCCCACGATAGACATTTCTTAAATCAAGTATGTACACATATTGATTATAGTAAAATTCAACTTTATGTAGGAAACTATGATTTCTGGTATGAGTATTCACAAATGATGTTAAGACAAGCTAAAGAAATTAATAAAAAAGCTGAAGCAAAGAAAAAAGAATTAGAAGAATTTATTGCACGTTTTAGTGCTAATGCTTCTAAGGCAAAACAGGCAACAAGTCGTAAGAAATTATTAGATAACTTGGAAATGGTAGATATTAAACCATCGCTTAGACGTTATCCGTTTATTGGGTTTACACCTGAAAGAGAAGTTGGAAATATTGTTTTAAATGTTGAAGGTTTATCTTATGAACAAAATGGAGAGAAAATCTTAAATAATGTATCTTTTTCTCTTTCGCCAAAAGATAAAGTAGCTTTTGTTTCTGAAAATGAACTTGCAGTTACAACATTCTTTAAAATTATTATGGGTGAAATTACTGATTATGAAGGTGAATTCCAATGGGGAGTGACAACTTCACGTTCTTATTTCCCTAAAGATAATAATGAGTATTTTGATGATTGTGATTTAACGCTTGTAGATTGGTTAAGACAATTTGCAGATGGTGATGTGTATGATCAAGACTTAAGAGGTTGGTTAGGACGTGTATTATTCTCTGGAGAAGAAGCACTTAAAAAAGCAAATGTTTTATCTGGAGGAGAAAAGGTGAGATGTATGCTAGCAAAGATGATGATGGCTTCTTCCAATGTGTTGGTTTTAGATGAACCAACAAACCATCTTGATCTTGAATCTATTCAAGCAGTGAATGAAGGATTAATGAGATTTAAAGAAAATATTTTATTTGCATCTCATGACCATCAATTTGTGCAAACAGTTGCAACACGTGTGATTGATTTTACTGAAACTGGATGTATTGATCGTTTATCTACATTTGATGAATATCTTGAATATAAAGAAAATCTAGGAAAATAAAAAAGAAGTATGCAATATGCATATTTCTTTTTTCTTT
>CALDMQ010000222.1 GCA_937917505.1 uncultured Erysipelotrichaceae bacterium
TTCTTTCTTTTCTTCATCACTATCGATATCTAAATCACCTTGGTTGATGTTCTTAAATGGCTTTTCTTTATAATCTCTTAACATTTGTAAACAGAATTCATCAACATTATCTGTTAAATATAAAATATCAAATCCTTTATCTTTAACCATTTCTACAGTAGGTAAATGATCAATCTTTTCATTTGTTTCACCACTTGCAAAATAAATTTCCTTTTGATCATCTTTCATTGTATCAACATACTCTTGTAAAGTAATCATTTTCTTTTGTTTTGCACTATAGAATAATAATAAATCTTGAAGTTTATCTTTTAACATACCGTAACTGTTATAAATACCAAACTTTAATTGTAAACCAAAGTTTTTGAAAAATTCTTCATAAACTTCTCTTTCATCTTTTAACATTTTTTCGAGTTCACTTTGAATACGTTTTTCAATCTTATCAGCTATAAGTTTTAATTGACGATCATGTTGTAACATTTCTCTTGAAATGTTAAGTGACAAATCTTGAGAGTCTACTAACCCTTTAACAAATCTAAAATGTTCAGGCACAAGATCACTGGCTTTATCCATAATAAAGACACCTCTTGAATAAAGTTGTAAACCTTTTTCGTAATCTTGTGAATAATAATTCATTGGTGTTTGTGATGGAATGAATAATAATGAATCATAAGAAATTGTTCCTTCAACACTATTATGCATAACTCTTAAAGGATTACTGAAATCATTGAATTTATCTTTATAAAATTCATTATAATCATTTTCAGTGATGTCTTTCTTTGGTCTTTTCCATAATGGAACCATAGAATTAAGTGTTTTATTTTCAATCACTTCTTCATATTCATCACTGTCTTCTTTTTTTCTTGAAGTTGACATATCCATCTTAATTGGGTAATGAACATAATCTGAATATTTTTTAACTAATCTTTGTAATTCATATTCATCTAAATAATGATCATAATTATCATCTTCAGTATTATCTTTTAAATATAAGTTAATTCTTGTTCCGTGATTTGGATAATCAATTTCTTTAATCGTGTAGCCGTCACTTGTATCAGATTCCCAAATATAACCTTGGTCTTCTCCATATTTTTTAGAAATGACTTCAACTTTATGAGCAACCATAAACGCTGAATAGAATCCAACACCAAATTGTCCTATAATATCAACATCTTCTTGACCTTTTTCTAATGCTTTTTTAAATTCTAAAGAACCACTATTAGCAATTGTTCCTAGATGTTCCTCTAATTCACTCGCATTCATACCAATACCTTGATCTATAATTGATAACATACGATGATCTTTATTAATAACAAGTTGAATTGATAAATCTTCTCTTGCAATACCATTGATATTTTCTGTTAATGCTTTGTAGTATAATTTATCACTTGCATCACTTGCATTAGAAATTAACTCTCTTAAAAAAATTTCTTTATGTGTGTAAATAGAGTTAATCATTAAATCAAGTAATCTTTGTGATTCTGCTTTAAATTGTTTTTTATCTGACATATTATCTCTCCTTTTAGCACTCATTAGTTCCATGTGCTAATAGTATAATACTCTCTTTGTTTGGCACTGTCAAGTGTGAAGTGCTAATTCTTTGAAGAGAAATACTTTTCTTTTGTCATAAGTGTCATATGAGCATCCCTTGTTTCATGAAATTTTGTATGATGAATATAATCTTTATAATAATCAAACCCCATTTTTTCATTAACTCTTTTTGATCTTATATTTTCAATAAAATATCCACAAGTCAGAAAGTCAACCTGTAAACCTTCAAAACAATATCTCATAACCTCTTGAACTGCTTCGCTCATTAAACGTTGTCTCCAGTAATCCTTGTTAAGAACATACCCTATTTCTCTGTCTCGTAATAAATCATAACTTTCATCTAATTCTCTCACTTCTTCTAAACCTATTGAACCAATAACTTTCTGATTATCTTTATAAACAACTGCAAATGTTTTCTTTTCTTTCATAAATAATTCTAAAATACGTTTTGATTCATCAACATCTTGATGATGACTCCATCCTGTAGCTTCCCCCCCCTTCAACTTTAGCATATTCATAAAAGTCATTAACATCATTTTTTTGAAAAGCTCTTAAAATTAATCTTTTTGTTTCTAATCTCACGTTTTCTAAATTCACATATGCATTCATATCTTTACCCTCTCAAAATTATTATATAATCATATAAATATAATAACGAAAGTAAGAGAAATCCTATTCCCAGAATCACATTGACAATCTTTTTTGTTTTAAACCCATTGAGTATATGAATAATCCCAACATTCAACAAAAATAAAGACATTATATCTTGATAAGGAATATTGTTATTCATTTTTATGAAAATGAATAACACCATAAAAGCCAGTGAAAGTATTTCAGCGATAAATAATCCGTTATTTAATAACCAATTCATTTTCTTTTTATATTCCATTATTTTTCTTCTCCCATCTTTAAAATTATTTCTTTGCTTGATTATAGCACATAAATAAACTGTAATAAAAAAAGAATGAGATTAATCCTCATTCTTAGATTCGGGTAATATGAAATTCAAAATCACACCAACAATAGCTGCTAGAGCAGTCCCTGATAATGTTGCACTTCCTCCTAATGGAAAAACTGCACCACCAAGTCCAATAACAAGCATTGCTGAAGCAATAATTAAATTTTTTTGTTTAGAAAAATCTACTTGTTCTTCAATCATAACACGTAGTCCATTACTAGCAATAACACCATATAGTAATATACTCATACCACCTAACACACAAGTTGGTATAGAACTAATGATTGCTGAAACTTTCCCACAAAAAGATAACAAAATTGCAATAACTGCCGCACCACAAGTTACATAAACAGAACCAATTCTTGTTAATCCTATAACTCCTGTGTTTTCACCATACGTCGTATTTGCAGGTCCACCCAAGAAAGCAGAAACAGCTGTAGCAATTCCATCACCAATCAGTGTTCTATCTAACCCAGGATCTTTTAAGAAATTTTTACCACATATTTTTCCTAATACTGTATGATCTCCAATATGTTCTGAAATCGTAACAATTGTTACTGGTAAAATAGCAAGTGTTTCAGGTCCAAAATACAATTGATATTCTTTAAAACCAGGAACATGGAAAGGAAATGCAAACTCTGGCACTGAAAACCATGCTGCTTTCGTCACTTCTGTTAAATCAACAAGATTAAATCCAAATGATAAAAGATATCCTCCAATAACTGCAACTAAGAATGGTACAATTTTCAAAAATCCTTTTGCTTGACTAGAAATAAGTGCTGCTATTAAAAATGTAACAATTGCAACAATCATAGGAGCAACTTCTCCGTTTGGAACAAATCCTGCGTTCGTAATAGCATTTCCAGCAAGTCCTAACCCAATAACTGCAATC
>CALDMQ010000223.1 GCA_937917505.1 uncultured Erysipelotrichaceae bacterium
CCTTCTTTTCCCATCCATATTTTCTTCTTAAATTCAAACATTGTATTAACAACAATAGAAGGAAAATTCCAAGAAATTGCATCTGGACCCATTGCTGCGCTTGAATCAATCAAACATTTAGGAACAAATGGTGGAGGTTTTTTAGGAGCTAATTCATCTACTCCTTTAGAAAATCCAACTATTATCTCCAATATTTTAGAATTGTATTCAATGATGTTATTGCCTGCTGCTTGTGTATTTACCTTTGGTCATATGGCTTATGATAAATATCAAGAACGAAAAGTATCTGATTCAAATATAATCTCAACAAAAGAAAAGAAATCATTTAAGAAGAAAATATGGATGGGAAAAGAAGGTAGAACTATTTTTGTAGCAATGTCTATCTTGTTTGTAATTGGATTAGGTATTTGTTACTACAGTGAATCACAAGGAAATCATGCAGTTGAAATGACAGGTATTACACAAACTTTAGGAAACATGGAAGGAAAAGAAGTTCGTTTTGGTGTAGCTCAATCTTCTTTGTTTACGACTGTCACAACTTCTTTTACTACAGGTACAGTCAATAATATGCATGATACTTTAACTCCAATGGGAGGTTTTGTTCCATTATTGCATATGATGTTAAATGTAGTATTTGGTGGTGCTGGTGTTGGTTTAATGAATATGCTTATTTATGCAATTATTGCTGTATTTATTTGTGGATTGATGATTGGACGAACACCTGAATATTTAGGTAAAAAGATTGAAGGAAAAGAAATGAAACTTGCTGCACTAAGTATTATTATTCATCCTTTGTTAATTTTAGGTTTTAGTGCCTTAGCAATTTCGATAAATGCTGGACTTGAAGGAATTACAAATCCAGGATTTCATGGACTATCGCAAGTATTGTATGAATTTTCTTCATCCGCTGCAAACAATGGATCTGGTTTTGAGGGATTAGCAGATAATACATTCTTCTGGAATGTAAGTTGTGGAATTGTCATGTTTTTAGCAAGATATATGCCGATTATTATACAGCTTGGTATTGCAGGTAGTTTAATGAATAAAATCGACATGAATGAATCCAGCGGTACTTTAAAAACGAATACTATGACATTTGCAATTGTACTAGTTGTTGTCGTTTATATTTTTGCAGCACTAACATTTTTACCAGCATTAGCACTTGGCCCTATTGCTGAATTATTAACTTTGTAGAGGTGATTTTGATGAGTAAAAAAGAAAAAACAAAATTTATTACAAATGATATTCTAGCTTCATCAATAAAAGGTGCGTTTGTGAAATTAGATCCTAGATATATGATGAAAAATCCAGTGATGTTTGTTGTAGAAATTGGATTTGTTATTTGTACATTATTAGTATTTTTTCCGCACTTATTTCACGATGAAGGAAATAATTTAAGTTTATATAATGCAATTGTTGCATTGATATTATTTGTGACATTATTATTTGCTAATTTTGCGGAATCAGTAGCAGAAGGTAGAGGAAAAGCTCAAGCAGAAACTTTAAAGAAAACTAAAAAAGATACGAAAGCAAGATTAATATATGAAGATGGAACAGAAAAAATAGTTTCAAGTAGTGAACTTCAAAAAGGAGATATCGTACTTGTAAAAGCAGGAGAATTAATTCCTAATGACGGTGAAATTATTGAAGGAATTGCGAGTGTGGATGAATCAGCAATTACTGGTGAATCTGCTCCTGTCACAAAAGAAAGTGGTGGCGATTTTGCTTCCGTTACAGGAGGAACAACTGTTGTTTCTGACTGGATCAAAGTCGAAATTACATCCGAACCAGGACATTCATTTCTAGATAAAATGATTTCAATGGTAGAAGGAGCTTCTAGACAAAAGACCCCTAATGAGATTGCCTTAAATACATTACTTGTATCTCTTACAATTATTTTTTTAATCGTTATTGTCACATTATATCCAATGGCGTCTTATTTAAATGTTAAAATTCCTCTTTCAACTCTTATCGCATTAACTGTATGTTTAATCCCAACTACAATTGGTGCTTTATTAAGCGCTATTGGAATTGCTGGTATGGATCGTGTAACAAGATTTAATGTTATTGCAATGTCAGGAAAAGCAGTAGAAGCTTGTGGTGATGTAGATACAATGATTTTAGATAAGACAGGGACTATTACTTTTGGGAATCGTTTGGCAAGTGATTTTATTAATGTAGATAATGTAAAAAAAGAAGATTTAATTCATTATTCATGTATTGCATCATTACAAGATGATACACCAGAGGGAAAATCGACAGTTGATTTAGCAAAAACAATGGGATGTAATATCAAAGCGGATGATTATAAAGATGCAACATTTATTGAATTTACTGCTGCTAGTAAAATGAGCGGAGTTGATTTAGTAGATGGAACAATGATTAGAAAAGGTGCAGGAGATGCTATTATCCAATTTGTAAAAGAGAATGGCGGAATCATTCCCGAGGACCTATCAAATAAGATTGATCAAATTTCTAAATTGGGCGGAACTCCACTTGTTGTATGTGTTAATAATAAAATTTATGGAGTTATCTATTTAAAAGATACGGTAAAACCAGGATTAAGAGAAAGATTTGAAAGATTACGTAAAATTGGAATTAAAACAATTATGTGTACAGGAGATAATCCATTAACTGCGGCTACAATTGCAGCTGAAGCTGGTGTAGATGGTTATATTGCTGAATGTAAACCAGAAGATAAGATTGAAGCAATTAAAAAAGAACAATCTCAAGGAAAAATTGTTGCGATGACGGGAGATGGAACAAATGATGCTCCTGCACTTGCTCAAGCAGATGTAGGAATCGCTATGAACAGTGGGACAACGGCTGCAAAAGAAGCAGCGAATATGGTTGATTTAGATTCTGATCCAACTAAAATACTAGAAGTAGTAGAAATTGGAAAGCAATTGCTTATTACTCGAGGTTCTTTAACAACGTTCTCTATTGCAAATGATATTGCTAAATATTTTGCAATTATTCCCGCAATATTTATTACAGCTATTCCTCAAATGAGTGTCTTAAATATCATGGGATTGAGTTCACCATTGAGTGCTATCTTGTCCGCATTGATTTTTAATGCCATTATCATTCCTTGTCTCATTCCACTTGCAATGAAAGGTGTTAAATACAAACCAATGAGTGCGTCAAAAATGTTAGGAAGAAATATGATGATTTATGGATTAGGTGGAGTTATTTGTCCTTTTGTAGGAATTAAAATCATTGATTTAATCATTTCACCTTTGCTTATTTTATTAGGACTTTAGGAGGTAAATTTTATGAGAAAATATTTAAAACCATTTAAGACTGCATTTTTTGTTTCAATCGCAATGTTTCTTCTTTGTGGTTTTGCTTATCCAATGGTATTAACAGGAATATCACAGGTTATTTTTCCTAATCAAGCAAATGGAAGTTTAGTAGAAATGGATGGAAAAGCTGTAGGATCTACATTGGTTGGACAAGATTTTACAGATGAACGTTTATTTCATTGTCGTCCTTCTGCATATAACTATAATACTTACACACAAGAAGATAAAGAAAATGGAACATATACAGGATTGTCATCAGGTAGTAATAACTATGCTGTTAGTAATCCAAAATTAGAAGAAAGATTAAATCAAGATATTGAACAGTTTTTAAAAGAAAATCCTACAATAACTAGAGATGAAATACCTTCTGATATTATTACTGCTTCTGGTTCAGGTCTAGATCCGCATATTTCAGTAGAAGCAGCCAATGTACAAGTGGATAGAATTGTGAAAAATACACAATTATCAGAAACCAAGGTAAAAGAATTAATTAAGCAAAATACAGCTGGAAAATTGTTTGGAGTTTTTGGGGAAGAAAGAGTCAATGTATTAGAATTAAACCTATCACTTGTGAAAGAATTAAAAAATTAGAATGTTACAAAAAATCGATTTCATGTCGATTTTTTGGTCGTTTAAAAGTTATATCTTCAATAGAACTTTCACAAGTGATATAATATAAAATAAATTTAATGATCTAAGAAGGTGATAGTATGAACAGAAATATAAAAATATTAGTTATTGAAGATGAAGGCGCTATTCGAAATTTGATTTCTACCGCCTTACAAACAAATGGATATAAATATGAAGTTGCATCAAATGGTTCATCTGCATTATCATTGTTATCAACTCATCAGTATGATATGGTTCTTGTTGATTTAGGATTACCAGATATAGATGGCGTTGAAATAATAAGAAAATATAGAACATTTTCCACAACACCAATTATTGTAATAAGTGCTAGAAGTAACGATGATGATAAAATTAATGCATTAGATGAAGGGGCAGATGATTATTTAACAAAACCTTTCAATGTGGAAGAACTTTTAGCGAGAGTACGATCTACTTTGAGAAGAACACAATATCTAGATAATAAACAAACTGAAGAAGAACATATTTTTACAAATGGATTATTAAAAATTGATTATATTTCTCAGTCTGTATTTGTGTCAGATGAAGAAATTCATCTTATGCCTATTGAGTATAATTTGCTTTGCTTATTAGCAAAAAATGTAGGAAAAGTATTAACACATCAATATATTTTAGATAAGGTTTGGGTAAATGCTATTGAATCTGATTTATCTTCTTTAAGAGTATATTTAACATCACTTAGAAAAAAGATTGAAAAAAAGAGTCATGAAAAATATATACAAACACATATTGGAGTTGGATATAAAATGGTGCGTGTTACTTCAACAGAAGAGGAATAAGAGATATGAATAATACAGTCTTAGTTTGTTTATCTCCTTCTCCATCAAATATTGAAGTGATTCAAAGTGCATATCAATCACTTCATAAAAAGGATAAATTCATTGCCATTTATGTATCAAATCATAAACAAAGTTTAAAAGAATTTGAACAACGTCAATTAGATAAAAATATGGAGTTAGCAAAACAGTTAAATGCAGATGTTGAAATCATTTATGCCGATGATACAGTAAATCAAATCATACAATATGCTAACATTTATAAAGTAAAGAAAATTGTTGTGGGGAAAAGTATTAATAAAAAAAGATGGTATTTGAAACATTCTTTAAGTGAACAAATATTAGAACAAGCTCATAATTTTGAAGTATTAGTAGTACCCACTAAAGCAAAAACAAAAATACCTAAAATTGATTTTCAAGAAAAAATGAATTCTCATGACAGCTTTATCAGTATTTTTATTTTAATGGTTTGTACTCTGGTTGGTTATTTCTTTTTTATGATGAATTTTCATGATTCTAATATTATTATGGTCTATATCTTAGGAGTTCTTTTGATTGCGTTATTAACGTCAAGTAGAGTGTATAGTGTTTTATCCACTATCGCAAGTGTTCTATTATTCAATTTTTGTTTTACTTTTCCAACGATGAGTTTATCTGTTTATGATTCTTCGTATGTGATGACTTTTTTAATTATGATTATAGTCGCTTTTATAACAAGTACTCTGACAAGTCGAATAAAACAAAATGCATATACGTCATCGAATATGGCATATATTTCAAAAATTTTATTAGAAACAAATCAAACACTCCAACAATATTCTTCTGAACAAGATATTGTAAATGCAGGGTGTAAAGTTCTTTCAGAATTATTAAAAAGAAATATCATATATTATACAGTTGAAAACAATAATTTAAATCAATCTATATTTATTTCCATTGATAATAAAGTAGATATAAATGAATATTTAAATCCAAGTGAAAAAGGTGTTGCAGAATGGGTGGCTATTCATAATAAGCATGCCGGTGCATCTACAAGATATCTTTCCAATGCAAAATGTCTTTACTATGCAATACGTAAAGGTGAAAATGTGCATGGTGTCATTGGGATTGATTTGAACAACGAACGAATAGATTCTCTTGAAAATCGTATTCTTTTAGCGATATTAGGAGAAATGGCACTCTCTTTAGAAAATATAAAAAATATGCAAGAGAAAAACGAAGCTATTTATACAATGAAAAAAGAACAACTGAGATCAGACTTACTGCGATCTATTTCACATGATTTGAGAACACCTTTGACATCAATTTATGGAAACTCAGATATTTTGTTAAATGATAATGGACAATTAAGTGAAGAAAAAAGAAAAATTTTATGTGCTGATATTTATGATGATTCTTTATGGTTAATAAATTTAGTTGAAAATCTCTTGGCTATCACGAAAATTGAGGATGGTAAAATGAAATTAAAAATTGAACCACAAATGATAGAAGATATTGTGAATGAGGCATTAAAGCATGTAAATAGAGAAAAGAAAAAATATCAAATCAATATTGACATTAAAGATGATTTTTTAATGGCAGACATGGATGCTCGCTTAATTATACAGGTTATTATAAATTTAGTTGACAATGCGATTAAATATACACCAATTGGTTCAATAATAGATATTGTAGCTTATCAAAAAGAAGAAATGATTTATATGGAGGTTCGTGATACTGGCGAAGGAATTCCAAAAGAAGAAAAAGTAAAGATTTTTGAAAAATTTTATACTTTAAATAATGTATTAGCAGATAGTAAAAAAAGCATTGGGTTAGGATTATCATTATGTAAATCGATAGTAGAAGTTCATGGTGGAAATATCTATGTATTGGATAATTATCCTAAAGGATCAATTTTTACTTTCACATTACCGGCTACCAAAATTAATTTGAATAATGGAGTTCCTAAATTGATAGAAAATATCTATTAAATTGAAATGTATTAATTTGAGTAGTAATACTATTGAAATTTCTTTTTTAAACCAAACAAAGAAGAATATGTAATTGGGAGCTAGAAAACTCCCTTTTTATTTTGGATTAGCAAATACTACTCCTTGCATGGCAGTTCTTAATTGCGATAATGTGTATTTTTTCGTATGCCAATCAGTTTGTGCTTCTTTAAATGTATTTGTCTTTCCATCTAAATTTCCTTCTTGAATAGTTAGAGTATCTTCATCAACTGCAATGACAATTCCAACATGATTTCTTCCAATACCAGAAAATACAGCACCTGGTTTTAGTGTTGTTGAACGTTCAAATTTATCTCCGTGTGTTTTTAATAGTTGATCTACACACTTCCAACCGTCACCAATAAATCCCGGTGAATATCCATACAGTTCATAAAATCGTCCCCATCCGAACCAAGTACATTGTCCATACAACTTTGCTTGAGCATAAGGGTTTTTATTTACCCATGCATCATAATTATCAAAATTAGGATTAGTCCCACCTCTAAATGAAAAACCTACATATCTCATCACATGAGAAACATAGTATGGATCGCCATATACA
>CALDMQ010000224.1 GCA_937917505.1 uncultured Erysipelotrichaceae bacterium
CCTATTACAGATATAGCAAAAGAAGAATTTGAGTTATATGAAAAGTATAATTTTTATTCTGAATATGCTAAAGAATACCCTCTGATACATCCAGATGAGCGTGAATGGGAAAAATATAAAGAAAGATTCATTGAACATGCTGAAGAGTGTGAAAAGGAACTTAGGCGTAAAGAAGAAGATGCTAAATATCCATTTTTGCCAGGGTTTGAACCTGATATTATTTAAATCATTGTAATTATGAATACAAGTTTAGAAATAGCCATTGAAGCAATAAATAAATGGGTATTCTTTGGATGGAATTACTCATGTGTACCATATGAATTTGTTGGTGCAGACGGTGTGCTGAGAAGTGAATATGTTCCTATGTTTTTAAAAGAAGTTGAGTGGAACTGCAATTTTGAACACATGTTATCAAAGTGGCATGGGGCAACAAGAACAGGTGATGCAGATTCATATCTTGTAAAGTTTTATGCTGAACTCAGCTCAGACAACAGGTACCGCCTCTTAAAATGGGTAATGGAAAATTACCATAACGAACAAAGAATTTAACAGAGATGAAACTCAATATATATTCAAAGGATACAAAACACACTCTTGATATTTTGAAGGGTGTGTTTATCAATAGTGATGTAGAGCTTGTCAAAGATTATAACAACGGGCTTGCCGATTACTCAGTAAACAATCCTCGTATAGACGATGCCGTATATCCGTTAGAATCATTGCAGGAATTGTTCTATTATTTTAAACCTCACGAAGTTAGGGTGTATTAAAATCATTTGTTATGGACTTAAAAAAATACGACAAAGTATTCTATGGAAGTGGTGTTGGAGAAATTACCATGTTTGATTATGGTTATAGATATGCAAAAATAAGAGGTATATTTAAACGTAATTTTTGTACATGGGAGCCAATTGATAAATTAATACCTGTCATCCCTATGCCCTTAGATGAGAAACATATCAGCTCAGATTGGATTCAAGATAGTTTCTTTGATGTTTGTGTTGAAAAACCAAACAAGTATGTTAAACATCATAAGTTCTTAGGGTATCGAAACGGACGTGCTTTTTCATGTGCAATGTCATGTAATAGTAATTTTGTAACTATAGACTTCTTGAATATGCTGGAGATGCAACAATCAATAAAAGATTTGCAAGAATTTTTTGATGATATGAATGATTGTTTGCAACAACAAGATATTTATTGTTCTGTAGAGTTTAGAGAGTTTGATACGCATTTTTTTAAATGTATGGTTTCTTTTTACGCTAAAGCAATTTGATATGGATAATTTAATTGAAACAAAAGAAATTGGTAACTATCGCATTAATGTATTCTATGATGTAAATGCGATTTGTCCATGTGTTGATTATGATATGGTAGCATATTACTTGTGGGAGTATTCCAGATGTAACCGTCTATCAGACGTATGTAACTGGAAAGAAGTGTTTGGAAAATTTGGAGATAGTAGACATTCACTTATTGAATCCTTGCAAGAACTTATTAAAGACTATGTTGAGTGGGAAGATTTGTTACAATACTTCAAAGACAAAAAACTCAGTAATTACAGGCTGAGATGTGATGATGAAAAAAAGTATCATTTGGAATGGTATAATAAACGAAAGGATACATTCATAGAACTGTTTTGTGAAGATTCTATTGTTTTAAATAACATGTCATTCATTGTTGATTTTATTGAACACTTAAACAAAGATGAACTTATTCAGATTATCAATGATTTAGGTAAAGATATTATAGTGAAAGAATGGTCATCAACTGGGTATTGTCAAGGTGATTATGTTGAAGGTATCGCTTTTTGTACCAAGGACAGGTATCAAAAAATGGTGGATACTGATACAACAAACTGGAAAGAAAAGGTTGAGTTGTTTATTGATGCTGGTGCTGAAATCGTTGGTATGTGGATGTGGGGTGATATAAAAGGCTTCACTCTGGAAGAAAAAGTAACATACACTAAAAAATATGATAATCCTGAGCGTGAAGATGAAAAATCATATGAATGGGAAGAGATTGATTCGTGTTGGGGTTATTATATGAAAACAGACGAATTAATATAAACGACACTATAAGTAATGCTGTAAAAAACCTTGGTGGCACATACCACTTTATTGAAGAGGGTGATCCAAGACTTGATGAAATAGATTGCTTGAGCGAATTAGACCTGCCTTTGGTAGAAGCGTATTCTTACAATTATGACAGGTATGATAATTTTTACGTAACCGGTTTAAGAATCGGTCAATATGGGTTAGAGATTTTTGGCATGGCTGAATCAAGAGGTGTTGACTTGGAAGATTCGGATATGTTGGACTTCGTTACAACGCAGGGTTTATTAGAGATAATTGATAGACTGCCGGATGAAACTGAAAACAATGATGCAAATGAACATTCGTTGGAGCAGGTTCCAGTGTTGGTATTAAGTAGAAAAGATATTGAAGATGCCGGGTACTGTTCTGATGTTACAGATACACAACTAAAAATGATTGCCAGCAGGATTGAAAAGAATTTGCAATGGCAGGATTTTAATACTCAGTTTAAAGACGATTTGAGAGAGGCTTGTGATTATTGTGAAATACCGTTAATTAATAAAGAAAAATGAGTTTAGATAAATTATATTGTCCTCAATGTGGTGGTACAAATATTGAAGTGATGGCATGGGTTGACGCTAATACTCATGAATACCACTCTAATATCAATACACCTATTGAAGAAGAAGATACTTGGTGCAATAATTGTGAAGAACATACTGGAGCTATGACTCTGAAACAATTATGGGGCAAATTTTCCGAAGTACCAATCAACAACCATGATGAAATAGAAGAAGATTTTATGTGTTTTCCAGCAGGAACAGATAGGTTTGACGTTTGGCATTGGTTTGATGATAGATGTGAAAACGGACTGTCAGATTTACAACTATTAAGTTGATGTCATATATAACAGGGGAGAATGGATTCTCCCCGTTTGTTTTGATATTCAAAAACTTATTAATAAAATTACAAGACATTTAAGTTATGAAAAAGTTTTGGTCAAACAATGAGGTTTTAATTGAATTGTTGGTTGAACATGGAATTAACCTAATCTGTAACGAAAACATGGAAAATGAAGTTAGTGACGAGGATGCTGAACATATTCCAGAACTTGTAGAAAGATTAGCGCCTGCCGCCGCTTATGATTATGGAATCGAAGACTAAATTATAGCTGAGCTATCGGCTGGACGGGCAATGTTATAATACAAACGCTTATGGTATTTTATCAAGTTCGATTCTTGAAGCGTTACTATCCTTTTAAGTTATACATTTTATAAAATCAACTTTTGTTGGTTTGTGCGCAGTTGGGATTGTGAAATTCTGGCTGCGTTTTTTATTAATTTAACTCTGGTTAAAAGCGTGTTTATGGACAACTATGGACACGTGACATTACTATTCATAAACAAAAAACAAATAAAATGGACGTAATTGTAAAAGTGGCAAAGACACAATCTTTGTCTCTGTCGGTATCTCATGTAGATATTGATGGCATGATCAATCTGATATTCTCAGATTCTACAAGTTCAATGGACGCATTTAACAAGCTTAAAACAATGGGTGTTAGATGCTTTCATGCTGGAAAAAACTCCCCAAATGGTCCATCAGTGGCTATTTGTAACAATATGTACGATATAACAATTAAATAAACGCCAAAGCTCAGTTATGGAAGAAAAGAAATACTACAGAATTGTGATTGATGTTCAATCAGGTG
>CALDMQ010000225.1 GCA_937917505.1 uncultured Erysipelotrichaceae bacterium
AAGCAATTCTTTCTACATACTGATGAATAGCTGCAAATTCGGTATTTACTGATTTTAAGTACTTTAATCTCGCGGGAACGTTTTGGAATAATTTCGTAATCGTCATTTGTGTTCCTCGTTTTAAATCACAAACACCATTTTCTTGAAACTTACCAAATTCATAATCCACATAAACACCTGCATCACCCATTGATGTACGTAAATCAAAATGAGAAACAGATGCAATAGAAGGAATCGCTTCACCACGAAAACCCAAAGTCATAATATTAAACAAATCATGATCATTTTTAATTTTACTTGTTGCATGACGCATAAAACACATCTTTGCATCTTCTAAAGACATCCCTTCACCATTATCTACAACTTTAATCATTTCAAGACCACCATCTCCAATAAAAATATCAATCTTTGAAGATAAAGCATCAATACTATTTTCAACAAGTTCTTTTACAACACTCGCAGGCCTTTCAACAACCTCACCAGCAGCAATCTTATTTGATAAAACATCATCTAATTGACGAATCTTCGCCATAACTTACACCTCCTATCCTAATAATTTTTTAAGTTCAATGAGTGTACTTAATGCATCTAATGGCGATAATGCCATTGGATCTATTTTTTCTAACGTTTTTTCAACATCACTCACTTTTTCAATAACTTGTGGTTGTTGAGAGATTTCACTCACAACAGATTCCATTTGATGATTTTCTAAAGAATGTAAAATCACTTTTGCACGTTCAATCACTTCTTCTGGTAACTTCGCTAACTGAGCCACATTAATCCCGTAAGAACGATGACTCTTTCCTTCTTTAATTTTATAAAGGAAAACAATATGGTCACCTTCTACTGAAGCACTGGCATGAACATTTTGAATACGGAATTGTTTATCCATCATTGTAAGCTCATGATAATGTGTAGAGAACAGTGTTACACATTTTAACTTTGTAGAAATATATTCAATCATCGCTTGAGCAATAGCCATACCATCGAAAGTCGCCGTTCCACGTCCAATCTCATCAAAAATAATCAATGAATTTTCAGTTGCATAACGTAAAGCGTTATTCGCTTCTAACATTTCAACCATGAAAGTTGATTGTCCTGAAATCAAATCATCACTTGCACCAATACGTGTAAAGATTTGGTCAAAGATTGGTAAATCTGCTTTGTCACAAGGTACAAATGAACCAATTTGAGCCATAATCACACAAAGAGCAATTTGACGCATATATGTTGATTTCCCACCCATATTTGGACCAGTAATCATTAAAATTGGTTCACCACTTTGAATATGTGTATCATTAGGTACATAATTTTGTTTAGAAATCACATCTTCAATTACACCGTGACGACCATTATCAATATCAACACGATGCTCTTGATTAAACGTTGGTCTGACATACCCATTACGACTAGCTTTAAACGCAAGGGCTTGATAAACATCAACCTGTGCCACCACTTGTGCAACATCTTGTAATAAATGCACATCTTTTTTAATATTTTCTTTTAATTCTGGTGTCACAAAACGTTCAGCATTGGAAATACTTTGTTTTCTTGTGTATTCAAACTCATCTTTAATCAAAGGTAAATAACTCTTTGTCACTTCAATAAAATAACCAAACACACGATTATATCCTACCTTCAATCCTTTAATACCAGTACGTTCTCTTTCCTTTTGTTCAAACTCACTTAACCACTGTTTACCATTTTCACGAATAAAACGCAATTCATCTAATTCAGCATTATACCCTTCTTTAATCAATCCACCTTCTTTCACTGTTAATGGTGGATTATCAATAATAGCATGATTAATGGCATCTGTAATATGTGATAAATCAATAAGTTGATGAGCAAGTTCATCAGTATAAGGATGATTTAATGCTAATAATTGATGTTTTAATTCAGGAATTACTCTCAAAGATGAACTAATCCATTTCAAATCTCTTGCATTCACATTTCCAAACGCAATACGTCCAGCTAATTTTTCAATATCATAAATATCATTGATCATATCTTTGATTGTTTCTCTCTCAATAAAGTTTTCAATTAAGATTTCAATAATATCTAATCTCTTTTCAATCTTTTCTTGACTAATCAAAGGTCTTTCAATCCATTGTCTTAAAAGTCTTCCACCCATAGCAGATTTTGTTTCATCTAATAACCATTGTAAAGTTCCATAACTTTCATTATTCGCATTCTTGACAAGTTCTAAAGATTTCTTTGTATAAGAATCCATATAAATATAATCTTGTGTATTCACTTCTTGAATCATTTGTAAATGACTCAACTCTCTTTTTTGAGTCTCAAGTAAATAATTGACTAACAATGAACATACCTTTATTTGTTTTAAATCACTTAAAGAATCAAATATTTTTTTATAATTTTCATTAAACTTATCATTATCAAAATAAGACACAAAAACATCATCTATTTTTATATTTTCATCAGAAATAACCAATTCCTTTAAAACAAGAGAATCTATTTGATTACGCAAAAGATGTTCCTTCTTATCAATATTCACCACATAAAATTCACCTGTAGAAATATCACAATATGCAAGTGTATAATTAAAATCAAAAACACCCAAAGCTCCAATATAATGATTACGTTTTTCATTAATAGACTCATCCATAATTGTACCCGGTGTAACAATTTGAACAACTCCACGTTCTACAATACCTTTTTTACCAGGATCACTTAATTGTTCTACAATAGCTACTTTATGACCTAAATCAATTAATTTTTGAATATAACCACTCACTGAATGAAATGGTACTCCACACATTGGAACACGTTCTTTCACTCCCGCATTCTTTCCTGTTAAGGCAAGGTTTAAGGCTTTTGATGTAACAATCGCATCATCAAAAAACATTTCATAAAAATCACCAAGTCTAAACATGACAATGGCGTCTTTATTATCCTCTTTAATTTTTAAATATTGTTGCATCATTGGTGAATATTTTTCTTTCATGTCATCAACTCCTCGATGCCTCATTATATCATAATTTGACAATATTTGAAAATGAAAAACTGCAATCTCTTGCAGTTTAGTCTTCTTGTAAAGAACATTGCATACGATAACGTTCCATCATCTCTTTAAATATTTCACCATTTGTTGGTGGGGTATATGTAATCGCATTTGCCCCAGCTTCTATAGCTTGAAGAATCGTTTCTAGAGTGGGACCACCAGTCGCAATAATTGGAAAATCTTTGTCAATCTTTCGTAAAGCTTTAATAATCTCAACTGTCTTTTTCCCACCAGATACATTAATAATAGAAGCTCCTGAATGTAACATTCTTTCCTCTAAAGGTTCATCCAAAGAAACTATTGTTAACACAATAGGCACATCAATCATTGATGCTAATTCTTGAACAAATTTTGTTTTTGTAGGTGCGTTTAAAACAACTGCCGTAGCTCCATTAAGTTCCGCATCTAAAGCAATATTATTCACTCTTGGTCCTGACGTTGTTCCACCACCCACTCCAGCAAATACAGGTTTTTGAGAAACCTCAATAATAGATTTAGTAATTTGTAAAGTCGGTGTAAAAGGATAAACTGCAATCACAGCATCTGCATTACAATTCGCAATAACCGCAACATCTGTTGAGAAAACCAATGACTTAATACGCTTACCATTTACTAATATTCCAGAAGCTTTATATATTCCTTCAGGCACTTTCACTGTATGTCTTAATTTTGATTCTATAATAGGCATTTGTTTAACCATATCTTCCACCTCCATTATGAATTTTTTGTTAAAAGATGGTAAAGCGCTCCTAAAAGATTTGCTTCATTATGGAAAGTACATGTACACACAACAGGTTTAATATGTGCATGTGTAAAATTAGCAAAAATCACATCTAATCTTTTTTGAATTTCCTCTAACAAATCTTCTCTTACACTAATAGCACCACCAATAATAATCTTTTCTGGATCATAAGCATATTGAAGATTATAAATCCCATTAGCCATAGCCCAATAATAACGATCAACTGCTTTGAAATAGACTTCATTTTCATTAGCTTGATCAAAAATATCTTTACCGTTAAGTGAATCTACATCTACATTCAACACTTTTGCAACATAACGCACGACCGCCATTGTCGAACCAGTATGTGACCAAGTTATCATTTCTTTTGTATCATAGTCAAAATCCGCAATCATATAACCGAATTCTCCACCATGCAAATGTTTACCTTTATGAATACGTTTGTTTTTTACAACTGCACCACCAATACCAGTGCCACTCA
>CALDMQ010000226.1 GCA_937917505.1 uncultured Erysipelotrichaceae bacterium
CTTTGTTTCTCATCTTATTAATGGTGAACAAAGAAAAGCCAATCTTGATTTATTATTAGAAATAGTTAAACAAATCCAAGATACAACACCTTATTTAAAAGATGTTCTTTATACTTTAGAAAATTCAGCAGACTATGCTCCTGCACTTGTTTCACATAGTAATGATGATATGGTTGAATTTATGACAATTCATAAATCAAAAGGATTAGAATTCCCAATTGTCTTTGTATGTAATATGCATAAACAATTTAATACCCAAGATAGTAAAGAACGTTTTATGATTGATAAACGATTAGGTATTGCTATTAAACCAAGAGTAAAAACAACTCAAGGTGATTTTAAAGATGTAATTGTGGAATATGAAAATCCTTATCGCAATATGATAGCAAGACGTCAATTAGATGAATCTATCAATGAAGAAATGCGTATTCTCTATGTTGCGTTAACACGTGCATCAGAAAAACTTATTTTAACAGGTGTTATCAAAGATATTCAAGAAATTGCTCAACTTCAAGAAAAACTCTTAGTCAATGAGGATCCTGATATTATGCATCGAGAAGGCGCTAGACATGTTTTGCTTTATGATAGACTTAGAAAAACAAATAACTATTTAAATTGGGTATTAGCTTCAATCTTAAGACATCCCGATATTATTGAAGAATGTTTACACATTGATGGTTTACAAGACAATGCTAGAAAGCTACAAAATTATCACTTTGAAAAATATTTAACCTTACCTTCTACTGAACACGCAATGTTTTCACTTCATCTTACAAATGATCAAATTCTTGAAGAAAATATTCCAACGTATCAAAAAGAAGAAAAAATAATAGATGGAAGCACTCAAAACAAATATCTAGACTATCAATATCCACATGATTTAGATAAACCTTCAATCATGGCAGTCACAAAACTACAAAAATCAAAAGAAGATAATGTTCATTTAAATCTTGATGACTTAGATATGCCTAATTTTATCTCTGCAACAAGCAAAGGAACACTTGTCCATTTACTTCTCAGTTATCTTAATTTCAAAGACGATAATGTGATTGATTTAATCAATCAATTGTATGATGAAAATTTAATCAATGATGATGGAAAAACAATTCTTAAAAATTATCAAGATAAAATACAAGGATTTATTGAAAGTGATTGTTATCGTATGATTTCTCAAGCTGATTATATTTATAAAGAAAAACCTTTCTCATATTATGACAGCACAAGAGATCAAGTGATTCATGGTATCTTTGACTTAGTCTTTATCCACAATCATCAAGTTTATGTTTTAGATTATAAGACAGATAGAGTGAGTTTAAAAAACTCAGATGATACCCTTATTCAAAAGCATCAATTTCAATTAAATTATTACCAACAAGTTTTAAAAGATATGTATAATCAAGATGTAAAAGCCATTGTTTATTATTTACATATTTCTAAAGCTGTGGAATTTTAAAACTTTATATTTGTAAGACATGCAAAAGGTATAAGTCGCAAACTTATACCTTTCTTGTTATTTATGCTTAAACATAAATACACTTATCAAACTATTGTTATCCTTTGATAACATCAACATATCCACAGTTGCTTGTCAACTATATGACTGTAAACCCGCACTTAAAAATACACTCCATATAAAACATACCAAACTATCTCTTTTTACATACTTTCTTTAAAAAGATAACTTTTTTTCATAACATAAAGTTCCTGCTTTATTATTACCAATACTCATTTGACATTCATGAGGAACTTCACCGTTCACATCTTTTGATAAATAAACATCCTAAGTATCGCTTCAACAAAAGCATTCCTTAATAACTATACAGCTAACCCCCCTATAACAATACAAATAATTAAAAAACATTTTCCAACCATTTTCATGATAAAACTCACTCATCAAGATATTTTTTTAATGCTGTCAGACAATTCTTAGCATCATTGTTTCCTAAATCATACATTTCTTGTATCTTATCAACATTTTTTTCTAATCGTTTGATATTGATAAGTTTTGAAGGTCTTATAACAAAGATCTTTTTTTCTTTTTCAAGTTGTTTAACTTTATCTAATTGTTGATTATAGACAAGATAACGATTATTTATCGTGGATATTAATTGAGGATATTTATGATAGTAAAGTTTTGGAAATAGTGTAAAACTTTTTGTTTTATGATAATCTTCAACTCTTGTTAAAATCACAATCACTTTGTCATAATTCATATTCATTATTCTATTGATAGGAATACTATCTGCAATACCGCCATCTAAATACTTTTCACTATCAATTTCAACAGGATGTGATAAAAAAGGCATTGAACCAGAAGCTCTTAGATACTCCATTTGTTTTTGATCACCTAGATCATCCAATTTAATATATTCTGCTTGCCCACTATTCATATTTGTTACTACTGCATAAAAATCCTCTTTAGAATTTTTATATGTATCAAAATCTACTGGATCTAATTCATGAACAAGTTTATTAAAACAAAATTCTTTATTCATAACATCTCCAGTTTTTAATAAAGAAAAAATACCCATATATTCCTTGTTACCAACATTTGCCTTGTTATATCTTAAAACACGCCCTCTTTGTTTAGACTTATAATTCATCCCAAATAAAGCACCTGCAGAAACACCAACAATTCCATCAACTTCAATCCCTTGTTCCATCAAAACATCTAAAACCCCAGCTGTATATAATCCACGCATTGCGCCACCTTCTAGCAATAATCCCGTTGCCATAGTTTTACTCCTTTCACAAAAGAGATACCTTTTTAAAAGTATCTCCTTCTTGTATTCTTAAATGAATATTGATAAGTCATTGAAATCCGAGGTTTATTCTTTGCTATGATATATATTGCAAAGACTTCAAGTACAGTGCACAAAACAAAAATATCACTCATTATATTATCATACATCAAACACAATACATCGCCACAACATAATAAAACCAATGTTAGAGTTAATAAATATAACACATACTTCTTACCCTCAGTTTCTGTTATATGTATAAACCAAATTCCTATTAACAATCCAATAACAACTGTCTCTATAACAGATTGATAAGCCACATGAACCGAAGTCATCACAAAAGAAAATAAAACAATAATATACGGACTTAAAATACTAATAAGTGCACTCATACCAAAACCTCCTATTTATATTTCTATTATAATCCTCCATTTTTCAAAACACAACTTAAAAGAGGAGTTACCTCCTCTTGAAATAAAATTCTACACCATCATTTTTATTCATAACACCATATTCAAAGTCATGTAACTCTAAAATAGATTGACAAATAGCTAAACCTAAGCCACTACCTTGTTGATCATGAGTAACAAATGTATACCAAATTGTATCAAGATTTTCATCAGGAATATGTTCACCTTCATTATATATCTTAACACCTTCATCAATACAAATATTGATATGCCCTTTTTCATGAACATGTTTCACTGCATTAGACATAAAGTTTCGTATAACTGTTTTTATTAACTCTTTATCTGCTTGAATATGTGTTTTAAAAGCTGACACATTCACTTTGGCTTCTTTTTTCATAAGTAATACTTCATACTCATCTACAATTTCAGTTACTATATCTTCTAAATCAATATCTTCTAATTGAAGTTCAACTTTATTTGCTTCTAATCTTGATAAATCTAACATTGATTTGATGAGTTTATTAATTTTCTCAGTTTCTTTATTAATAAGGTGAATATATTTTTCTTTTTCTTCATCACTTTGTGCTTCATCTAATAACTCACTATATCCATTAATAATACCTAAAGGTGTTTTCATTTCATGAGTAAACTGATTAATAAATTCTTTTCTTAATGATTCTAATTGTTTAACTCTCTCAATTTCTTGATTTAGTTGTTCCATTGTATGTTTTAACTTTTGACTCATGATGTTTATACTATGAGATAAATCACCAAGTTCATCTCTTGGTTTTTCTTTTAATGTTAAATCAAATTGATTATCTGCAATAAGATGTGTTGTTTTTTCAATCTTTTTAATACGTCTTGTAAGCATATAAGAAATAAGTAAACTTACAAAAATTACAGTAATAAATGCAGATAAATAGACAAATCCTTTTAATTCAAAAATCTTATTAGCAACATCTTCTTTGGTTATACCTGTATAATGCATATTGACAAGTTCAAAGTCATGTACAGAATCTCTAAACATACCTATTATATAAAGTCCTGCATCATCATAAATATATTGTATATCTATTTCACCTATACTTTCAAGATATCCAAACTCATCTCTTTGATTTCTT
>CALDMQ010000227.1 GCA_937917505.1 uncultured Erysipelotrichaceae bacterium
GAGCTAATATACGCATGATTGAGTCAAAGGGAAGAAACATATCACAAACAAAGAACACAACAGTTCCATAAATATTCAATAAAATATGGAAACAAGTTAAACGTTTTGCATTGTCACAACTTGTAAGAGATGCTAAAAAAGCAGTTATACACGTCCCAATATTAAATCCATAAATCATAGATAACCCTATAGATAATGGAATAAAACCTTGATGTGATAAAGCTTGTAAAATACCTAATGACGCAGATGAGCTTTGAATAATACATGTAAACATAACACCAAATAAAATTGCCAATACTGGATGAGATAAAGTTTTCATCAAATTCATAAAATACGTATTATATTGTAAAGGTTTTAAAGAAATTGACATCATATCTAATCCCATAAACAAAACACCTAATCCAATCATCATATAACCAATGTTTTGACATTTTTCTTTTTGAATAAAAAGAAGTAAACATACGCCAATTAAAGATAATAATGGTGCAATCATACCAATATTCAAGGCAATCATAACTCCAGTAATTGTTGTTCCAATATTTGCACCCATAACTACCCATATTGCATTTTTTAATTTCATAACTTTTGCATTCACAAAACCAATCAAAAGAATAGTCATCGCAGAAGAACTTTGAATTAAACAAGTGATAAGTGTACCTGCCAATATAGCTTTAATCTTAGTATCTGTCATCTTCCCTAAAATGATTTCTAATCGTTTCCCCGCTAACTCCTCTAATCCCTCTGACATCACTTTCATCCCAAAAAGAAAGAGCGATAATCCCCCTATTGTACCTAAAAAATGATGTATTTGCATATAGACCTCCCAATCTATATATATGAGAACATTCTTTATTCTTGCATGATGACTTGTTTTGCCTTATAAAAAACACCTAAATTCTTCAATAATTCTAATATAACACATACATAAGATAACAAAATTGGAGAAAAGATCATACCAATAATACCAAACACATCACCAAACAATGACAATGCAATGAATAATGCAATGGGATGTATTCGAATAGATTTAGAAAATAAATAGGGTTGTAAGTAAGAAGATTCTAAATATTGTAAAACGACAATCGTAATAAACGTAGCATATCCTAGTTCTGGTTGAATAAAATACTCATAGATTACTAAAGGTATTCCTCCAATATAAGGTCCAATATAAGGAATAAGATTCGTAATAGCTAAAAACAACGCTATCCATAAAACTAATTCTCTATCTATAAAATAAAAAGGAATAAAACATAAAATCAAGAAAAATAAAAAATCCAATGCCAGAGATTTCATAAATTGATAAGTCAATAATTTTAATTTCTTTAATGATTGCATACATAATCCTTGTTTAGAAAACGGTAAATAAACAATCATTCTTTCAACAAGGTGCAAATTATCATAAGAAAGATAAAAAGAAATTCCCATTGCAAGTAAAATATTTGTAACCCAATAAATCAAAGATTGTGTCCACCCATTTAACAAATCCATCAAATAATCTAAGACTTGATACTGTTCTAAAAAATCAATAATCGTAGAAAAAATAGGATTGATTTTTAACCCATCATTACAAATCTGCTTATAAAAATACACACATTTATCCAAAATATAAGGAGCCACAAAATAACACCCTATAATAAATAACAAAGATAAAGTTACATATATATGAATCACTACAACCTTTCTATCCAATCTATCATTCACAAAATAATCAATCACAGGATCTAATAAAAAATGAAAAAAGATAGCTATAATCAAAGGAAAGAACAATTGAAAAACATAACATAAAAAAGACCAAACTTGAAACAAAGTCCAAACGTAATACAGTAAAATCAAACAAATTGTATATAAAATAATATTCTTTAATTGATATTCTCGCATTATGTTCACCCCGCTTATAAAAGAAAAGGACTAATTTTTAGTCCTTTGTACTTAAAGTTGTTCTTTAATTGCTTTTTTAGCCTTATGAACTGAATGTTCAATATCATTTGCACAAGGCATGTCGCTCATAAAGATCATTGCAGCAGCAACAATCCCTGCCGAAAAGAAAGCAACTGTTAATTTAGACATAATGTGTCACTCCTTTAAAAGTACATTCTTAGTATGTTCATCTTATATGAAATCATACAAAGAAATTTCCTTATAAGTTAACAATCTTTCTTTGAGTGTTGTCTTTCTTCTTTCATCATGTTGATTTTCAATACCATAACAAAATGCTCCATGATCACCTAATATAAATAGAGATTGCTTAGCCCTAGTTAAACCTGTATAAATCAAATTCTTTTTTAACATCATATAATAATCTTTAATAAGTGGCATGATGACAATTTTAAATTCATTCCCTTGTGATTTATGGATACTCATACAATAAGCATGAGTGAGTGTATAAAATTGATCAGGTGTATATTCCACAATTGTCCCATCGAAATTAACAATCAATGTATCACTTAAATATTCAAAGTTATCTTTATAACATATCTCCTCTAAAACACCAATATCACCGTTAAACACATTATCATCAACTCTATTTTTTAATTGTAGAACCTTATCACCTTCTCTAAAAATACGTTTTCCTACACGTAATTCATTTTTCCATTCCTCTTTTGGATTTAAAAGTTCTTGAAGACAATCATTTAAAGCATCAATACCAGCTACACCATTATACATCGGAGCTAAGACTTGAATATCATTTGCATCATAACCATCTTGCATAGCTTTTTCTACCAATGTTCTCACATATCCGACAACTTCATAAGGTGCACATGATTGAAAATGAATATCATGATAATCTTTAAATAAAGATGTTTCATAACTATTATTTCGTATACTATGCGCTAATTCCACAATACCACTTTCTTGAGATTGTCGATAAATATGATTCAACCGAATCGTTGGTATTTTTTTACTTTCTATTAAATCTTTTAAAACATGACCAGGTGCAACTGATGGTAATTGTTCATCATCACCAATCAATAAAATTCGCGAAACTTTATAAGAAGCATCTAACAATTTGGAAAACAATAAACTATCAACCATTGAAAACTCATCAATAACTAATAAATCAATATCCAATGGGTTTTGTGCATTCACTGCAAATGTATTTGTATGTAAATCCCATTTTAACAAACGATGAATTGTACAAGCTTCTAGACCAGTGACTTCACTTAAACGTTTCGAAGCACGTCCAGTCGGTGCAACCAAAGCAATCTTTTGATCAGGATCAAGCATACGATAAAGTTTGATAATCGCTTCTACAATCGTTGTTTTCCCTGTTCCAGGTCCACCTGTTAAAATCATAGCAGAATGTTTTAGAAAAACAGAAATCGCTTCTTTTTGTAAATCATCATATGTAATAGATAATCGATCTTCTAATTGCTTTAACAACAAAGATACTTCTTCATCATCATAGACATAATCCTCTGCACTTAACCATCTTTGAAAAGAATGAACAATTTCTATTTCACTTTGATATAAATCAAAAGGGTAATAACGTTCTTCTTCTAAAACAATCTTTTTTGCATCTATTAAATACAATAACTCCTCTTCAAATTGTTCATAAGAGACACTTGGAATATAACGACGAAATCTCTTATACATCATTTCTTGACAATGAAATGTACTCCCATCTTGAAAACAAGCTTCCTTTAATGCATATAAAATGGCTGCACGTATACGATTATCGTCCATTGGGTCAATACCTATTTTTAAAGCAAGATCATCGGCTGTTTTAAAACCAATACCATCAATATCATCAATTAATTGATAAGGATTATTTTGTAAAATTTCAAGTGTTTTTTCTTGATAAACAGCTTGAATTAAAGCTAAATGTTTTGTACTAATCCCATGTCCCATAAAGAACGATAAAACCTCTTGATCAAAATCTTGTGATTTTAAAACTTCAATGATTGTCGCTTTTTTCTTTTCATTCATCCCTCTGACTTGATTTAAAACATTTGGATCTTCTTTGATTCGGCTTAATGCATCTTCTCCCAAAATTTCCACAATAGCCGTTGCTTGTTTTTCTCCAATTCCTTTAAACAATGCACTAGATAAATAGCGAATGATTTCGCTTTTATCATCCGCTAATATAATTTCATAAGATTGAATCTGGAATTGTTTTCCATATTTATGATGCATTATAAAATCACCAGTAAAATGATATTTATCTTGAGGATTGACATAACTCATATATCCCGTTGCTAAAACAGGTTTACTTTCTTCCTCAACATCAATCAAACAAACAATAAATTTTGTTTCCTCACTATAAAAACGCACATGTTTAATAATTCCAGTATATTCTAACATTATAAATATGTAATCTCCTTATCATCTTTATAAACCTTTTCAATCGTTCCTCCGCCAAGGCAAATATCACCATTATAAAAGACTGCTGCTTGTCCAGGAGTTACAGCTTTAACAGGTTGTTTAAACGATACATAAAGTGTTGTTTCATCAATAAAATGAATAGTCACATCATTATCTTTTTGACGATATCTAAACTTAGCAGTACATTCATATTCACCCTCAGGTTTTTTACTTAAATTCCAATTAACATCACTAATGAGAGCTCCTTCACTCATTAACCATTCATTTTGATCCCCTTGACAAACATATAAAACATTATCATCATAATCTTTTCCAACCACAAACCATGCATCACCAGGACCACCAATATTCAAACCTTTTCTTTGTCCAATTGTATAATACATAATTCCTTGATGCATGCCAACAACTTTCTTTGTTTCAATATCAACCATCTTTCCCTCTTGAGCAGGAATATAATTCTTCAAGAACTCTCTAAAATCTCTTTCACCAATAAAACAAATTCCTGTACTATCTTTTTTATGAGCAACTGGTAATTCTAATTCTTCCGCAAGCTTTCTCACCTCAGGTTTTGTAAGATGCCCAATAGGAAATAAAGAAGATTGAAGTTGCTTTTGATTTAATTGACATAAGAAATAAGTTTGATCTTTATTATTATCGACACCTCTTAACATGATAGAATCCCCTCCATCATGATGTTCCACTCTTGCATAATGTCCTGTCGCAATATAATCTGCATCAATTGATTTTGCATAATCTAAAAAGGCCTTAAACTTAATATGTTTATTACATAAAATATCTGGATTTGTTTTATTGGTGAAAGAGATTTTAGAGAGT
>CALDMQ010000228.1 GCA_937917505.1 uncultured Erysipelotrichaceae bacterium
TCGAAGACTTCAAAGAAAAATGGGACAATAAAAGCATTACTTATAACAATCTTGTTTTTTGTTATTGCGGAATTCTTTGTATTAATTCCTATTAATTTAAGATCACCTGATTTTATATTCTTTTTTGCATTTACATTAGCTATTTTTGTTGGTTTAAGAAGTTTATTTCATTTAAATTTTGATAAAATGAGTAAAGTTTGTGTGATTACTATTGTTGTTTTGGTTGGATATGTTTTTATTGGACAATTAGTGAGTTCTCCAATTTTTCATGCATCAACCTATCAAAAACAATTAAATGTTGATAAGGATGCTGATTTTTATAAGGATAATGAAAAAGTGAATTATCAATCTATTCCTGTTGTTGATAAAGAAAGTGCAGAACGATTAGGAGATAGAAAAATGGGTGAAATTGTAGACTATGTATCACAATTTGAAGTTGATAATAGTTACAATCAAATTAATTATCAAGATAAACCTTATCGTGTGACAACAATTTCATATAGTGATTTAATCAAATGGTTTACTAATCAAAGTGAAGGATTACCTGCTTATATTCGTGTAGATATGGTTACTCAAGAATCAGAAGTTGTACGTTTAAAAGAAGGTATGAAATATTCTGAATCTGATTTGTTTTTTAGAAATATAGATCGTCATATTCGTATGAACTATCCAACAAAGATGTTTGAAAAACCATCATTTGAAATAGATGAAGAAGGTCAACCTTATTGGATTGCACCAGTTTATACTTATAAGATTGGTGTGTTTGGTGGTAAGGACATAGAAGGTGCTATTTTAGTCAATGCAATAGATGGAACATGTCAATATTATGATATTCAAGATGTTCCAACATGGTTGGATCGCGTTTATCCTTCAAATCTCCTTTTATCACAATTAGAAAACTGGGGTAAATATGGAAAAGGTTATTTCAATACACTGTTTTCACAAAAAGGGGTATTGAAACCAACTGACGGGTATAACTATGTGGCAATGGATGATGATGTTTATATTTATACAGGTTTAACTTCCGTATCAAGTGATGCATCTAATGTTGGTTTTGCATTGATTAATATGCGTACAAAAGAGGCAAAGTATTATGCTATTAGTGGGGCAGAGGAATATTCAGCAATGTCATCGGCAGAAGGGAAAGTTCAAAACTTAAAATATAAAGCGACATTCCCAATTTTGATTAATGCTGGTGGGCATCCAACATATTTCATGTCTTTAAAAGATAGTGCAGGTTTAGTGAAACAATATGCTTTTGTGAGTGTTGAAAATTATCAAATTGTTGCAACTGGAAACAGTGTGGCTGAAGCAGAAAAGGCTTATTATCAATTATTAAAGGACAATGGTAAAACTGATGTGCAAACAGATGAACAAACGTTAAGTGGAACAATTACATCTATTCAAGAAGCGGTTGTGAATGGAAATTCAAATTACTACTTTACATTAGATAATAAACCTACAATTTATATTGCACCGATTTCTATCAGTGATCATTTACCACTTGCAAAAGTAGGGGATAAAGTCACTATTGAACATATGAAAGATGGTTCAACTTCCGAAGTTGTTTCATCAATAACATTTCATTAAGAAGGTACGTTAAAACGTACCTTTTGTTAAAGGAGGAAGTAATGGATACGTTATTAGAAAGATTAAAACAGTATGAACCATTTTTTGGAGAATGGAGAATTGATTTTGTTGCTATTACATATGATGATATGGCATGGGTTTATTTGATTAATGATACATCAGATGATTACGCCTTAATGAAAGTCAAAGTGATTGATTGTCTTGAAGAAGATGTTGAAAGAATGGTTTATGATTTAATGGTGAAATATGAAGTAGATTATTTTCCTGATTTAACAAATTCGCCTTATTTGAAAGAAGAACATTATTATCGTGAAGAAGATGGTGCTGTCCGAGGGGTTGATGTTTGCTTACTTTCACGAATCAATCAATTAGAAGATGAAGAAGAATTGACTTATGCAGATGATATTTTTTCTTTAGCTCTTAAGTATTTAAATGGAATAAATTGTATTCAAGATGAATACAAAGCTTTTGAACTTTATAGTCAAGCAGCTCAAATGGGGCATGTGAAATCTCTATGTTCATTAGGTTATCTTTATGAAGTAGGTTTAGGTGTTGAACAAGATCGAACAATTGCTGTTGATTATTATAAACAAGCTGCTGATCTTGGTGATGAAATTGGGATGTGTAATTACGCATATTGTTGTTATGTAGGAATTGGTAAAGAAGTTGATTATCAGGAGGCTTTTCTTTATTTTACACAAGCTTATGAGTATCAGAATTTAAGAGCATGCTTCTATTTAGGAGAATGTTATTTTTATGGTCGTGGTGTTGAACATGATGGCAAGAAGGCATTAGAATTATTTGAGGAAGCAGCTAAAGCTGGATTTGTTCAAGCTTATTATGACGTTGGTCATTGCTATGAAATAGGAGTTGGAACAAAACAAGACTTCCATGAAGCAGCATATTGGTATCAAGAAGGGGCAAATGCAGGTGTGGAAATTTGTCAAATTCAACTTGGTTATTTATATGAAATAGGTGAAGGTGTTGAGAAGGATGAACAAATGGCTGTTTACTGGTATCAACAAGCATCGAATCTTCACTATCCGCCAGCATATTGTTATTTAGCATATTGTTATGAAACAGGAATTGGTGTTGACGTTGATATTGAAAAAGCTAAGGAACTTTATATGTTAAGTGCTGATTACGGTTATCCTCGTGCTATGATAAGTTATTCAAGATTGATTGAAGATGAAAACCCAGAACTTGCGATTCAGTATTTAAAACGTAGTGCTGATAAGGGTTATGTTTATGCAATGTGTAAATATGCTTTTTATCTAGAAAAAGGGATAGGTGTCAAAAAAAATGAAAAGAAGGCTTTTGAATATTGTCAAAAAGCAGCAGAACAACAAGATCCTGGAGCGTTGTGTAGTTTAGGATTTTATTATGAGAATGGAATCGGTGTAGAAAAGGATAATACTAAAGCTATAAAATATTACCGTTTGTCAGCGGAAGCAGGAAATATGCGTGGGCTTTCTAATTTGGGTTATTGTTATGAAATAGGGCTTGGTTGTGAAAAAGATGAAAAGAAAGCGGTTGAGTGTTATCAAAAGGCAGC
>CALDMQ010000229.1 GCA_937917505.1 uncultured Erysipelotrichaceae bacterium
GATTTGATATTGCTAACACGATGTGATAAATTAGGACGTGGAAGAATTGTTCATGAACAACTAGATGATTTCGATGCTTTTATTGAAGATAAAATACAAAGATTAGGTATAAAGGCAAAAACTCCTCTTGTAGGAGGAAAAGATCTCATTGATTATGGATATACACAAAAAACATTGTTTAAAGAGATGTTAAAGGAAGCTTATGATTTACAGTTACAAGGTTTATCAAAGCAACAGATATTAAGGAGTTTGAGAAAGTATGAACAAGGATAAGATTATTATTAAAGGAGCAAGAGTTAATAATTTAAAAAATATTGATGTAGAAATTCCAAGAGATAAGCTTGTGATTATGACGGGTTTATCAGGAAGTGGGAAGACATCACTGGCTTTTGATACAATTTATGCTGAAGGACAAAGACGTTATGTAGAGTCTTTAAGTGCTTATGCACGTCAATTTTTAGGTGGAGTAGAGAAGCCTGATGTTGATAGTATTGAAGGATTATCACCATCTATCGCAATTGATCAAAAAACGACATCAAACAATCCACGTTCAACTGTTGGTACAGTTACAGAAATCTTTGATTATTTAAGATTGCTTTATGCTAGAGTTGGTCATGCTTATTGTCCTGAACATCATGTTTTGATTGAATCTCAAACAATTAAGCAAATGGTGGATACAATAGATACATATTCAGATGGCACAAAACTTCAAGTCCTTGCAAGAATGTGTAAAAATCAAAAAGGGACACATAAAGATATGCTTGAAGATTTATTAAAAGATGGTTTTGTCAGAGTGAAAATTGATGGGGAAGTATATCTTTTAGAAGAAGAAATTACTTTAGATAAAAACAAAAAACATAATATTGATGTTGTGGTGGATAGAATTATAAAAAAAGAAGGATATCGTTCTCGTTTAGCTGATTCTTTAGAAACAGCGTTAAAGTTAACTGGTGGAGAAGCAATTGTAGAAAACTTAAATGAAAAAACAGAGAAGTTATTCTCTCAACATTTAGCTTGTCCACATTGTGGATTTAGTGTTCCTAAGTTAGAACCACGTTTATTTTCTTTCAATAATCCATTAGGAGCTTGTCCTGATTGTAAAGGGATTGGTGTGAAGAATGAAGTTGATGATGATTTATTGATTCCGGATTGGTCTTTAAGTATTAATCAAGGTGGTATTCGTTATTTTAAAACTTCAGTTGGAACTGATCGTATTGAATGGCAAAGATTTTTAGTATTATGTAGAGAGTATGATATTGATTTAGATAAGCCATTAAAAGATTTTACTAAGAAAGAACTTAATATTATTTTAAGAGGATCAGATCGGCCAATTACATATAAAATTCAATCAAGTTCAGAAAATGTTTCTCAAACAACAAAGGTTATTGAAGGTATTAAAACATTAATTGAAAGACGTTATGAAGAAACAACTTCTGCTTGGTCTAAAGAATGGTATGCTTCTTTTATGGCAGAACATACATGTCCAACATGTAAGGGAAAACGTTTAAATGATCAAGTGTTAAGTGTAGAAGTTGGTGGATTGAATATTAGTGAGTTTACTGATATGTCTATTGAAAAGGCATTGGATTT
>CALDMQ010000230.1 GCA_937917505.1 uncultured Erysipelotrichaceae bacterium
CTCTTTATGAATATCGCCTAAGATAATCTTTTTACCATATCCCATTCTTCTTGTAATAGCTAAACTTATCTGTCCAGCTCCAACAACCATCATAACTTCTTTCATCTTATTCCCCTTTTTGACAAGCTTCTTGAACACAACATAAAGCATTTAAACTTCTTGGATATCCAATATAAGGGACACATTGAGAAATCACTTTAATTAAAAATGCTTTGTCATTACCAATACGCATATTTGCACTGGCATGAGAAATTAATTGCGGTTCACATCCACCTTGTGCTGATAAGAAACAAAACGTAATCATTTCTCTTTGTTTATAATCCAAACCACCTCTTGTATAATAATCTCCAAAACAATTATCAGCTAACCAGTAATTGATATGTTTCACATCATCTTCTCCAGATTGATAAAAATCTCTCATACTTTCTCCAAAAATATCAACTTGTGCTTGAATACCTTTTTCTAATCTATTATCTATATTTGTATTGGATTGTTTTTCTAATGGTAATGTTATTCCTTTATCTTCTAAAAATGTATTCACTACTTTTAAGAATGGAAAAACTCTTCCAATTCCTAAATAAGCCACTGCTTGATATACAATTTCTTTCATTTCGACAGGAGTCACACCAAATTCATAAGCAGCCGATAGCATCACTGTAAACTCATCAATACCAAGACATCCAATTAAAGTTGCAAGTATTGCCATAAATCTTGTACGATCATCTAAATCATCATGATTAACAACTTCATCAAATGTAAAATTATCAAAAAACTCTATAAACTCTGGATCTGTTCTTAAAAAATCCGAAACATAATTTGGAAACAGCTTTTCATGATATAATTTTGCTTTTTTACTTATTGCCATTGTCTTTTTTCTCCTTTTCTAACCATTCTTTAATTTTTTCATCACTTAAATAAACCTCACTCCCTCTTATTGCAAGAGGAGTTCCTATCACTGATAAAGGGCATAATTGATGAAGATCTTTAATACTATCTCCTAATCCACTTCCCTCATGTGTACAAAACGGATAAATTATTTTCCCATGAAAATCATATTCTTCTAAAAATGTTTTCACAATCATAGGCATCGTCCCCCACCAATTAGGATAACCTAAATAAATCACATCATACTTCTCTATATCAGCAACAAGATTTCTAATCTTTGGGCATAGATTTTTATTGATTTCATTTTTTGCGACTTGTGTACATTCATCATAACTATCAGGATAGTCATGTAAAGGAAGTATTTCAAACATATCAGCGCCAGTCATTATTTGAATCTTTTTTGCAACAACTTTTGTATTGCCTTCTTCTAAATTTACAATACCCCCTTTGACATAGTTCTCTTTCGCATGTGAAAAATAAACAATTAAACTTTTCATGTCTTATCACCTTCCATTATCATTATATTGAAAAGATTCCCTACAAACAATTTGTTTTTCTAATCATATAAATAAGTAAAACTTATACAAAAATTACAGGTTATTCCTGTAATTTTATTTCTCACTTATCTTGATTAAATTGTTATAAAAAATCATGAATTTCTTTCAAGTTTTTTCTTAACACTTTACATAAAGAATGGAAAACAAATGAAAATAATATTTTCAAAGATAGCTAAAATCATAGAACTCCTTGTACTTTTAATACAACATGCGCCTATTTACTCTTATGAAAAATAGGCTATCATATGTATTTTTCTTTTCATGCCTTATGCAAAATGTTATACTGATGAAAAGGATGTGATCAATATGCATAAAGAAAGATTTATTGAGCTCTATAAAACACATATTCATAGAGAAGGTAGTGATAAATTACTAGATTTCTTATTATCTAAAAGTTCAGATTTCTTTGATGCTCCTGCAAGTACAAGATTTCATGGAAATTATGATGGTGGGTTGGTTGAACATAGTTTAAATGTTTATGATTGTTTAAAAGATTATTTATCACGTGAACGTGTGCAATCTACTTATGGATTAAAGTATAATGAAGAAAGTATT
>CALDMQ010000231.1 GCA_937917505.1 uncultured Erysipelotrichaceae bacterium
CGATAAATCGATATCCTAAATCAAATGTTTTATTAACTTTTGGACTGATATTAACACTAAGCGTATCTGGCACAGCAAATACAGTTAATGATTCAGGAAAGTTCTTTGTTTGTATATTAATCGTATAATCACCTTGTTGATAGCCAGTTAAATCTACATAGACTTCATAATTCTTTGATAATTTAGTTGTATAAATATCTAACGAAGGCCCAATCAATCCTACAGTCACTTCTTTTGGTACACCTGATACCTCGTATTGATCATTCAATCCTTCAACTCTTAATGGCACATTTTCCAAAGTCGTTCCTGATGTTGGACTAGTTAAAATATCACCACCTGAAATACTCACAAATAAGACAAGTGCCATAATCAATGATAAAAGCATGACACTCATACGACTTGATAAGACCTTATCAATTGTCTGATTGATATAATTATAAAAACGACCTACTCTATCAAATGTCTTTGAAGTTGTATCATTGATTTTCTCTGATTTTGCTATAGATTTATTTTTTTGTTCCTTTTCCTTTTGAACAACCTTTAAGAAAAAATCAGTTGTTGAATCTTGAATATCTTTTCTTTCTCTTTTTCTAGGACTCATCTTTATTCACCTCCTGATCATTTGATTTGAACCAATTCAATTCATTGACCAAAGAAGCCTTTAATTCTTGAAGGGGCACTTTTTTAAGTTCTCCTCCAATCGCAAAAGAAATCGTTCCTGTTTCTTCACTTACAACAACAGTTAAAGAATCAGTAATCTCACTAATTCCAATAGCAGCTCTATGTCTTGCTCCATATTTAGGACTTAGTTCTTTATTAGTCGGAGGATAAAAAGCCGCTGCACAAGCCACACGATCTCCTTGAATAATTGTCGCACCATCATGCAAAGGTGTTCCTTCCCAAAAGATTGTCAAAAAAAGTTCACTTTTAATATCAGCATTCACTTTTGTTCCTGTATTGATATAATCAATTAAAGATTGACTTCTTTCAAAAGTAATTAAAGCTCCTGTTTGTTCTTTAGACAAAGTTGTAATAGCATTAACCAACTCATCCATAAGTCTTTCTTTTTCATTATCATTAATTTCTTTCTTTGTTGAAAGTTTTGTTTGTCCCATTTTTTCTAACAATGTTCTAATTTCTGGTTGAAAAATAATAATCATTGCTAAAACTCCCCAATTGATAATACTATCCACAAGAAAATTCAGTGTTGACAATCCAAAAATACTTGTTAATAACTTTGCAATCAAAATAAAGAGCACTCCTTTAAATAATTGCATTGTTTTCATATTTGTTTTAAACATTGTAATGAGATAATACAATAAAAACCATACAGCAATCACATCAACAACTGAACGTAATATATTCATCACATTCGATAAGCTCAAATCTATTGGCATATTTATCACCTACATTTCTTTTTTATTATACCAGTTTTCACCCTATTTGAAAACTTTATAAGGGAAAAGATGCCAAAACTGACATCTTCTATTTTGCATAAACCTTCACTTTCTGATTAGGTTTTAATTCCATACCAGAAGTCACATTTTGCTTATAAATACTTCCTATTCCATCAAATTCCAAATCAATATTTGCCATTGATGCAAAGGCTTCTGCTTCTTTTCTTGACCACCCTTCCATTGATGGCATTGTTATTTTGCTTCCATTTGTTTGTAAGAAAACACGTGATTTTGCTGAAACTTCACTCTTAGCCATTGGATATTGACTTAAAATTGTCTTTCCATCACCTACAAAAATAGGTGTTAATTGATGTGAAGCTAACATTTCTTTGACATATGTTTGACTTTGATTTGTATAAGAATCTAAAACATATGTTGATGTTTCAATTTCTTTTGCTGGTTGTGTATTCATTTTATTCATCGCTGTACGCATAACTGCTTTTACAAGATTTGCAACCGATGTACTTCCAGCAATACTATTTTGATACCAAACAACAATTTCAATTTGAGGATCATCATATGGAGCTAAACCAACAAACCCATGTGTGTTATATCCACTTAAGTAATGTCCATCTTTAGCCACTTGACCTGTACCTGTTTTTCCAATCAAATGAATATCATCCATCTTATAAGGAGCACCACTTAATAAATCACGCATTTTTTTCACAGCTTCACTTGGAAAAAATTTAGATGAATATTTTGATTTTGCTTGATAAATTGTTTCGTTTGTTTTAGGATTCACAATTTTTTCTACAAGATATGGTTCTACTGTTTTCCCATCGTTTGCAAAAGCACTATATCCTCTTAACAATTGTAAGCCTGTCACTGTTGAACCTTGTCCAAAACCTGTTGTTAGATATTCTAAAGTAATACCTTTTTGCCCCTTGTATCCTGCCACACCAGATGATGATTGAATTCCGTCTATTGTACTTGATTGAAATAATCCAAGATCTTCAAAACTCTTAATCAACGATGTTCTATCAGAATGTTTCGTTAAAATATTACAAATTGCTGTATTACTTGAATGATAGAATCCTTCTGCATAAGAAATTGTTCCCCAACCTCTACCTTTATTATGGTCTTTAATGTTATGAACAATTTTTCCATTCACTTTATATGGATATTTCCCTGATTGAAACTTTTCATTCACATTCAACTTTCCATCACTTAAAGCATTTGCATAAACAAATGACTTAAATACAGATCCCGGTTCAATGGCTTCTTGAAAAAATAAATCTGTATAATTTTCCATATCTCTTTCATTAGGGTCAAAAGATGGATAGTTAGAAACCGCAAGAATTCTTCCTGTTTTCGCTTCCATAACAGCACAGGCACCTTTATCTATCTTCATTTCCTTAGCAAGTTTTTTCATTTGTAAATCAAGTTCAATTTGAATATCTGAATCTATTGTTAAATAGAGATTATTTCCTGCTTGTGGCTCTGTTTCACTTAGTATACCATTAGGTAATGTATAACCATGATTATCAGCAAGATAGACTTTTTTTCCATTTTTCCCTGCTAATTGTTCATTAAATGTTTTTTCAAGTCCCATTTGCCCAATAAGATATTGTGTTGATTTTTTATTTGTCATTTGTGCATAACCAACTTCATAAGATGCAAAATCTCCATAACGATAGTTTCTTGTGGTTAATTCTTCAAATTCAAGGCCCGGTAAATCCAAAGCCTCAATCTTATCTTTAACAAGAGAAGATAAATTATTACCATAACTACCAAATTCAACTTGATAACCTTTACCATTTAATCTTTCTAAAATCTTTTCTTCTTTCATTCCAATAATAGGAGCCAATGCTTTAGCAGTTGCTTCCTTATCCACAACATATTGTGGTTTCTTTTTAGAATCATAACGTTCATAGATAACTGCATAAAGTTTATATTTTTTAACATCACTAGCGATAATTTCTTTATCACTTGAATAAATTGTTCCTCTCTTTGCATAGAGAGTTTTTACCTTTTGTCCCCCTCCACGTTCATCAGCATATTCACGTATATTATTGCCACTTATAAAATGTTTTCCAGTTACTCCTAAATAAATAACATTACCAAACATTAAACTAATAACAAGTGCAAAGATAGTCATAACAATCTTTGCACTTTGATTTTGATTCTTTTTCATTAATCTCTTTGTACACCAATAACCGCAGCAGTAGCAGTTCCTTGTTCATATGTATACCCATTTTTAGAGGCAATAGATGAAATACGAGTAAAAGATGCTAACTCTTGTTTTTTCATGTTTAAACCATCAATATCTGATTCTATTGATGCAATTTCTTTTTCAACTTTTTGACAATCAATATTTAAACTTGATTCAAACGAAGTTAATCCAACAATCCCCACAACAAATACAACAAAAGTTGAAATAAGTAATTTTTTTGAAAATCTCATAAATCCTGTTTCTTTAGTTCGCTTTTTCATCTTCATACACCCTTTCTATAATTCTTAATTTTGCTGAATGAGAACGATGATTTTCCTCTAATTCATCATCTCCAGCAACAATTGGTTTTTTTGTTATTTTTTGAAATCTTGGTTGCAACTCATCCGGAATGATTGGCATCCCTTGAGGTAAACGAGGCAACTGTGTCACTTCTTGAAATGTATATTTACAAATCTTATCTTCTAATGAATGGAAAGTAATAACTGCAATTCTTCCACTCACTTTTGTGATTTTTAACGCATCATTTAATGCTTCATCAAAAACATTTAATTCATCATTCACAGCAATTCTTAAAGCTTGGAATGTTCTTTTTGCAGGGTGTCCCCCTTTTCTTCTTGCTGCGGCTGGAATAGCAGATTTTACAATTTCAACAAGTTCAAATGTTGTTTCAATTGGTTTTTCTTGTCTTTGTTTTTCAATCATTCTTGCAATTTGTTTTGCAAATTTTTCTTCACTATACTTATATAGAATTTTAACAAGTTGTTCATAACTATATGTATTCACAATCTCATAAGCACTCAGTGGATTTTGTCGGTCCATACGCATATCTAACCTTGCATCATAGTTATAACTAAATCCTCTTTCTCCATCATCAAACTGTGGAGAAGAAACACCTAAATCAAAGACAATCCCATCAACATGATGAACTCCTAATTTTGCTAATTCTTCTTTTAAGTTTTTAAAATTAGAATAAATAATTGTAAAGTTATTCGAAATCTTTGATAATCTTTCTTTTGCTGCAGTAATCGCAACTTGATCTTGATCAAAACAATACAAGTGCCCACTTGTTAATCTTTTTAGAATCTCTGAACTATGTCCCCCTCCACCAAGAGTACAGTCCACATAGATACCATCTTCCTTGATATTCAATCCTTCAATTGTTTCTTGTAGTAATACACTCTTATGATGAAACATAGCTATCTCCTTTACATTTCTATTTCTTCAAGGTCTTCATAAATATCATCAAAGCTGTCTTTGTTATCATCGTAGAAATTATCCCATAACTGTTGATTCCATATCTCAATGTGATCTCCCACTCCAACAACAACACATTCTTTTTCTAATTTTCCTTCTTCTCTTAATCTTAAAGGAATATTGATACGACCTAACTTATCAAACTCACATAAACTTGTTAACGAAGTAATTAAACGCATATAAACACGAGTGCTTTTTTTCTTTTGGGGTAATTTAAGAAGTTCTTCATAATAATTTTGCCATCCTTCTTCAGTATAGATAGATAAACATCCATCATTTCCACGAGTAACATAAACATTTTCTCCACATTGACTACGCATTTTTGCAGGAATACTCAGCCTTCCTTTTGTATCAATATTATGTCTAAACTCTCCAAAGAACATGATTCATCACCCACTTTTTGCCATTTCAATACACTTTTTAACACTTCATACCACCATTATATAGTAAATCAAGAAATTTGTATAGTTATTTTTTCTTTTTTTGAATAAAAAAAGAAGCAGTTTTTCTGCTTCTCATCGACATTATTCTCATTTATAATACAATTCAATCATTAACATATTATCATCATGACTATAGTAAATAATATCCTTCCAACAACCATTTTCAGATAAGATATCATCGCTAAATTCCCATTATTTAATTGATTAAGTATTTTTTAGACACTCTTATTCGCACACTTTACCTCTGCTACTTTTATTTTTCATACCTAATCGAACCGCACGAGAAAGAACTTTCTTATCATATGTCGTCATATAAATACCATTATCTTTAAAATAATCCAGTTCATCTCTATTTGTTTTTTCATACTTTCCATCTGGCTCATAACACTTTAACATTTCATCACTATCCATCAAGAAATAAAACATACACGCATGTTTCATATCTTTTTCAACATTATCTCCCCACGTAGGATCACTATAGTAATAATCATCTCCTACATAAACCATAACCTAAGCATGACCATTATTTTCATTTTCGTCTTTTTCTCTTGATTCACCCAACATATAAGTTGCCTCAATCCCTACTTGATTAAGTAAATATTGATAAGCTCTTGCATAACCCGCACAAACACTTTTCTTATCAAGGAGAGCACTTGTCATGATTTGATCATCTTCATTTTCTTGGTATTCAACACTTTCAATTAAATAGCGATATAGAATTTCCATTTTATCAAGATTATTTTTTTCTTGTTTAGTTTTTTCAATAATACCTTGTGTTTCTTTTTTTATATTTTCATCAGTTTTTTGAACATCTTCTTTCGTCATTAAAAATTCAGGATAAAACATCAAAATATCATGTTTATTTTCAACGTAATAAGAGTATTCATAACCAACATAGTATAATTCAGGGTGATCATTCATAACATTTTCCAAAATTAATGATACCTCATCAGAAGATGTCGTTTTTAAAGGAACGTATTCTTGAAATGTTTCAAGCGCATAATATATTTTTTGATAATCCTCTTTTTGTATTTCGTTGAGTTGATGATAGTAATAATTCGCATTTGTATCTTTTTTAAAAACATCATTAACTTAATTCATATCAACCGAAATATAGCTATATTCTAAAATAAACGACCAAACTAAAAAACCAGAAAAGAATGCAACCAAATTCAAAATAATATAATTTTTCTTTAAATATTTCATAAGTATCACTTATCCCAATTATAGGAATAACTTATATAAAGCACTATCAATTCTAGAAAATAAAAAAATCCTCATATCATGAGGAAATTCTTATAACACTTTTTGACCTTTGTAAGTTCCGCAGTGTTTGCATACTCTATGAGATAATTTGTATTCTCCACATTCAGGGCAAACAACTACAGCTGGTACAGTTAATGATGTTTTTAAAAAAGATACAAATG
>CALDMQ010000232.1 GCA_937917505.1 uncultured Erysipelotrichaceae bacterium
AGTGTATTAGATGGAAGTTATATTGCTCATACTGGTTTATTGAAAGTTTTAGAAAAGATTTGTGAAGATAAGGCTATTCCTTATCAATTAGAAGTTGTGGGTGCAGGTGGAACTGATTCTGGAGAATTAAGTAAGGTAGAAGCGGGTGTTATGAATTTAACGCTTTCTATTCCATCTCGTTATATGCATTCTCATCATACAATTATTCATGAAGATGATTATCAAGCAACAGTTGATTTGTTAACGCATTTTTTAGAAATTTTAGATGATAAATTATTTGAAGAAATGTTGGCTGATAAGCAATAATCACATTTGGTTATTTTTTGACATTTTCACACATTTTTCAAATAATCTACAGTTAATTATTGTTTATGATAAATATAGAAATTAAAAGGAAGGAAGATTAATATGTCAAAAATAAATAAAAATAAATTATTTAAAATTGTTGTTATGGTGTTACTTGTTGTATCACTTTTATGTAATGGATTTTTGCTTTATAAAGTTGTATATCTTGGACAAGGAACATCTTCCTCATCACAAATAAATGCAAATGTTGAGACAGTGAAACATGATGTGAAATCTGATTTAACAGAAGTTATCGATGATGCTAAATCAAAAACTGTAGGGATTGCAGTTTATAGAAATAATCAACTTGCTGGTAGTGGAAGTGGTGTTGTTTATAAGAAAAACGGAAAAACTGTGCATGTTATAACAAACCATCATGTGATTGATGGGGCTACAGCTATTGAAGTTATTTTTTCTAATGGAAAGTCTGTAAAAGCTGATCTTTTAGGAAGTGATCAATATGGTGATATTGCAGTATTAAAAATGAATGTTGATTTCGATGTACAACCTTTTACATTAGGAGATTCTGATTTATTAGACTCAGGTGAAACAGTGATGGCTATTGGAAGTCCACTTGGTATTGAATATGCTGGTACTGTGACTCAAGGTATTGTTTCAGCAAGTAAACGTACTATTTCTGTGGATTTAAATAATGATGGTAAAGAAGATTGGGATATGAATGTTATTCAGACAGATGCGGCTATTAATCCTGGAAACAGTGGTGGTGCATTGGTGAATGCTGTTGGTGAATTGGTTGGTATTACATCAATGAAATATGCATCAGAAGAAGTTGAAGGTATGGGATTTGCTTTACCAATTAATGATGCTGTGAAATTGGTGGATGAAATTATTCAAACTGGAAAAGTTTCAAGACCAACTTTAGGAATTTCGGGTGTTTCACTAGATGGTTATTCATCTTACGAATTATATATGTATCGTATTCAAACAAATTTAAATAGAGGAATTTATGTTGCAAATGTTCAAAGTGGAAGTGCTGCTTCTAAAGCTGGTATTCGTATTGGTGATGTTATTACTGAATTTGATGATAAAGAAATTACAAGTTATAAAGAGTTTTTAACAATGCTTTATGCGAAAAAATCTGGTGATAAAGTTACACTCACAATTAATCGTGATGGAGCTTCTACAAAAGTGAATGTGACTTTAGGATAAGGCCGTAAGGTCTTTTCTTTTTTTGAAAAAATCTATATAATAAGTAATGGTGATAGAAATGGATAAGACAGTAAAGAGACAACTTGGGTTATCTTTAGGTTTATTAGTTGTTGTTTTTATGACATTAATATTTTGGTATGATAATTTTGTTTTTCATACTTTTATTGATCAAAAGCAATTTCAAGCGTGTTATCAAGCTGGAAATGAAGACATACAAATTGAAAATATTGAGTTATATCAAAATAAGCAAGGATCATACTTTGGTAATGGGAGAATGATGTCTTTAAAAAATAATTTCTTTTTAAAAGGAGATTGTTTAACTTTGACGTATACTGGAAAATTTCCTCAAGAAAAGACTTTCACATTTAAACAAAAGTATACTATTCAAGATGATAATGAAGTATGCCAATTTGATAATCAAAAATCTAAAGAAAATATTGATTTTGAAAAAGCAAGTGATCTTGAAGTCAATATACTCATTCAAAGAAAAAACAAAACAATCTATGATCAAAATTTGACAATGAATAAGGTTGAACTTTTTAGATATACAGGATCTAATAAAGATTATACGATTCAAAATGTTTATGTAACATCAACATGGTTAAAAACAGGAATCTTATCTTTTGATGAAAAAAAAGTTTCTCAAGACTATCAATATTGTACGATTGATTATCTTGTATTAAAAGATAAAGGAAATTCTGAAAATCTTGATGATTATCTTCGTTTTGCACATATATCTCAAAGTATTAAAGATATGAAGAAGAGTCCTAATCAACAGGCTTATTTTTACGATTTAGAAGGATCACTTTTAGATAAAGAGATATGTTGTATTATTTCACTGAAAAAAGATGAAAAAGATAAAGAACCAGTGGTCTTTAGTATAGATCTTCATAAAGCTTTACAGGAGGGTGATCTTGATGCATAAAGATAAAATACATTTATATATGTTTCGTAATCTATTTGGAACATGTATTGTTGCAATTGTTTCATTGCTTTTTTCACTTATTAATTTTTATCATTGTGAAATAAGTGAGGCAATGCAAAGGTTGTTTATTTATGATATTTATACAACACTTTATTTTTTATTGTTATGGTTATGTGATTATTTGATTTTTGAAATTTCAAAAATTATTTATGATGAATATGAACAAAAAGTGACATTTATACCATGTTTATTTTTAATTGTATTAAGCATTGTTGCATTCTTTATACCAATGCATTCGTTATTTCAATATAATGCATGTTTATTGAGTTTGCTAATTGTGGTACGTATGGTGAAACAAATGTATAAGCATTCACCTGAATTGTTTTTTTGGAAACAAAAAGACCAGTAATGGTCTATAGTAAAGAAGAAAGATTTTGCAAGAAAATATTTTGAGAAGAAGGGTCTAATGATTTATAATATTCTTCAAAGAGGACACCTAATCCAACAAGAATTGTTTCTTCTTTTGAGGCAATACCTTCATCAATTGTTTGTTTTAATTGTAAAGCAGAAAATCCTTTTAAATTCATTAATAATGCTTCGCGCATATAATCATCCTTTCTTATTTTATTATGGAAAAAATATTTTATTTTATTCGGAGTGACTATGGAAATCAAAACAATTGTTTTAAAGAATCAAACAATCACATATGAGTTAGAACATAAAGCTATTAAGACATTATATTTGAAAGTTGAAAAAGGGCAATTGAAAGTTAGAGCACCTTTGATGATGTCACTTTCTACAATTGAAAGATATATATATCAATATCAAGATAGATTACTAAAACAAATAGAAGAATATATTCCTTTTGGTATCTATCAAGATCAAGAATATGTTAATATTTATGGGAAACGATATCGAATTTGTTTAAGAGATATAGGAGAAAGACGTTGTGCAATCCATGATGATTGTGTATATGTTTATCATCGTGATATTCAAAAGAGTATTGAAATGTTTTTGAAGTCATTGCTTCAAGATTATATTGAAGAAAGAATGATTTATTATTTGACTTATGCTTTTGATCTAGATAAACCAGAAGTGATTATTAAGAAATATAAAGGAAGATGGGGCAGTTGTTTTTATAAGATGAATAAAATTTCATTCAATTTTTATTTAGTTCATCTTGATAAACGATACATTGATTATGTGATTGTACATGAATTAACACATTTTTTACAGCCTAATCATTCTTCATTATTTTATCAAGAAATGAAAAAAAGAATGCCTGATTATAAAGAAAGGCAAAAAGAATTAAAGGGGATCCATTTATGATAACATCAATACAAAATGAAACAATTAAATCATTAATGAAACTAAAACAAAAAAAATATCGTGATGAAACAGGCTTTTTTTTGGTAGAGGGATATCATCTTGTAGAAGAAGCTATGAAATATCAATGTGCCATCAAGATTATTACGACAGAGGATATTCATTATGATATAGAAACAGTACAAGTTTCACAAAATATCATGAATAGACTGGCTTTTACAAAAACACCTCAACCTATTATGGCACTTTGTCAACAATTAAAAACACAAGAAATTTTAGAAAATGGAAAGAGATATCTTTTACTAGATCGTGTTCAAGACCCAGGAAATGTTGGGACAATTATGCGAACAGCATTAGCTCTTGGTTATGATCAAATTATTATGTCAAAGGATTGTGTTGATCTATACAATGATAAAGTTATTCGTTCTACACAAGGAGCTTTGTTTCAAATGAATATTTGTGTAATGGATTTATTAGATGTGATTTCACATCTTCAAAAACATGGAGTGAAAGTTTATGGAACTTCATTACATCACGCATTGTCTATTGATGAATATGAAAAGCAAGAAAAGATGGCTTTTGTGATGGGAAATGAAGGACAGGGAATTTCTCAAGTTGTTTTGGAGTCTTGTGATCATGCACTCTATATTCCTATCAAATCTATTGAATCATTAAATGTTGCGATTGCTTCAGCGATTGTTATGTATCATTTTAAATAATAGGGTAGAGAAATAAATTTATGATTTATTGTCCCTTAATTTGTCTTTGATAAAGGGTACACTTTAATAAATGACAGATGCGAAAACTTTAATTCAACAACTTAAAGTTAAATTTAATCATTTATCAAAAGATACAGAAAAGATGATCTATCAAAGTCATATGGATAAGCTTAATCAGTTAACAATTAAGATATTCCAAGTCAATAACGAAGAAGATGTGAAAGCAATTCTTTTAAATAAAGCATAGTAAGATGTGTGATATATACTTTAGGTTTAACTGCTTATTTCATTGAGATAGCGAAAGCTATCTTTTTTTTGGTTATACTTATGTTATAAAACAAAGAAAATCTAATGAAAGAAGTAGGAAAAGTGTGTGATATAGATATGAATACCAACATTTTTAAAATATACGTTTTGATTTTAAAAAGTTAAAATCTACTTGCAATAATTTTAACTTATCTATAGAGTATTTTCTAAGTGTTGATTTGATTGTAATATAAGGAGTATCGAAATAAAGTTGTATGATGAATTTAAAAGTGAACTTCTCTTTTAGTTCATATTTATGACATTCTATGGTATTATGATAAAAAGGGTGATAAAAAATGGATCAATTATTTAATAAAAAAAGATATTACAATCAAGTTGTTTTATATAGACATGTGAATCCAGATTTAGATGCTTATGGTTCACAATTAGGACTTTATTGGGTTATTAAAACATATTTACCTGATATCAATGTTGTTCTAGCGGGAGATATGAGTAATGATTTGTTAAAACTTTTTCCATCATTTGAAGTTGGTGAATTCAAAAAAGGACCAACATTAGGAATTGTATTAGATACAGCAAATAGAGAACGTATCGACGGAGATATTTCTGTTTGTGACAAGATTTTAAAAATCGATCATCACATCGTTGTGGATTCTTATGGAGACATGAATATCGAACATGAATCAGCGTCTTCTTGTAGCGAAATTGTAACATTACTTTTAAAAGAATCTTATATTGATTTACCAATTGAAGCAGCCAATGCTTTGTATTTAGGTATCGTAGGAGATAGTAATCGATTTTTATACAAAACGACTACAAAAAAAACATTTAAGGCTGTATCGTTTTTGTTAGATGCAGGTGTACAAATAGAAGCATTATATGAAAAACTATATCTAAGACCACTAAGTCAGCTCCAAATTACACAATTTATCTATAACAATTATCATTTAGAAGATGGAGTTGCATGGTATTATTTAAGTCAAGAAGATTTGAAGACTTTACATATTACACGAGATCAAGGATCACAATTTGTCAATACCTTATCAAACTTTGAAGAAATTAAGATTTGGTTAGCAGTTACAGAAAATGTGGTAGATAATAATTATCGGGTAAGTATTCGCAGTCGTGGGATAACAATCAATGATGTTGCAAGTGAATTTAGAGGAGGAGGACATGCAAATGCTTCTG
>CALDMQ010000233.1 GCA_937917505.1 uncultured Erysipelotrichaceae bacterium
CTTGCAAGAGAAGGTGGAGTTTCATTTATTTATGGATCTCAAACTGTTGAAGAACAAGCTGCAATGGTAAGACGCGTTAAAGATTATAAAGCAGGTTTTGTGACTAGCGATTCAAATATCACACCAACACAAACTTTAAAAGATGTTTTAGCGTTAAAAGAAAAAACAGGACACTCTACAATGGCTGTAACAGAAGATGGAACAGCACATGGGAAATTAGTAGGGATTGTAACTGGTAGAGATTATCGTGTCTCTCGTATGAGTTTAGACACAAAGGTAGAAGAATTTATGACTCCATTTGATAAATTAGTTATTGCTAAAGAAGGAGTATCTTTAAAAGAAGCAAATAATCTTATTTGGGATCATAAATTAAATTCATTGCCAATTATTGATGAAAATCAAAATTTGCAATATTTTGTTTTCAGAAAAGATTATGAATCTAAAAAATCAAATCCAAATGAATTATTAGATGAAAAGAAAAGATATATTGTTGGAGCAGGTATCAATACAAGAGATTATGCTGAACGTGTTCCTGCATTAGTTGAAGCTGGAGCTGACGTTTTATGTATCGACTCTAGTGAAGGATTCTCTGAATGGCAAAAATTAACAATTGATTGGATTAGAGAACATTATGGTGACAGTGTTAAAGTTGGAGCTGGTAATGTTGTTGATGCAGATGGATTTAGATTCTTAGCAGAAGCTGGTGCTGATTTTATTAAGATTGGTATTGGTGGAGGATCAATCTGTATCACTCGTGAACAAAAAGGTATTGGTAGAGGACAAGCAACTGCAACTATTGAAGTGGCAAAAGCTCGTGATGAATATTTTAAGGAAACAGGTATTTATGTCCCTATCTGTAGTGATGGTGGTATTGTGCATGATTATCACATGACTTTAGCTTTAGCTATGGGAAGTGACTTTATCATGTTAGGAAGATATTTCTCTCGTTTTGATGAATCACCAACAAACAAGGTGAGCATCAATGGTCAATATATGAAAGAATATTGGGGAGAAGGTAGTGCTCGTGCAAGAAACTGGCAACGTTATGATATGGGAGGAGATGCAAAACTTTCATTTGAAGAAGGTGTTGACTCATATGTACCATATGC
>CALDMQ010000234.1 GCA_937917505.1 uncultured Erysipelotrichaceae bacterium
GAATACTTAAATAAACAAAAAGGCTTCTTGTTAGTAAGCCATGATCGTCATTTTATAGATATGTGTTGTAATCATGTAATAGCTTTTAATCCAAAATCTATTGATGTAGTGAAAGGAAATTTTTCTTCATGGTATAAAAATAAACAAAATGAAGATCAAAACGAAATACAAAGAAATGATAAATTGAAAAAAGATATTACTCGTTTAGAAGTATCTTCAAGACAGGCATCGCATTGGTCTGATGCAGTTGAGAAGACAAAAAGTATCTGGTTTAAGACCGGATAAGGGATTTATTGGACACAAAGCTGCCAAGATGATGAAACGTTCTAAAAACATAGAAAAACGTCAAAATAAAGCGATTCAAGAGAAAAAACAGTTATTAAAAAATATTGAAGAATATGATGATTTAAAAATGCATCCTTTAACGTATGAAGGAAGAACTTTAATAGAAATGAATCATGGAGTTTTATCTTATCCAGATAAAGTGCTTTGTTGTGATTTTTCTATGGTTATCCATCCTCATGATCGTCTTTTACTAAAAGGTCATAATGGTTGTGGAAAATCAAGTGTGATTCGTTATTTATTAAATGAAGACGTGCTTTTTGATGGTGAAACTTTCCAAGCTTCTCGTTTAAAGATTTCTTATGTTCCACAAGATTGTCATTTTCTTCGAGGTGAATTGGATGAGTTGATTGAAGAACATGATGTGAATAAAACACTAGTGAAAACAATTTTAAGAAAGTTAGGATTTTCACGTATTCACTTAGAAAAAAGGTTAGAAGATTTAAGTGAGGGTCAAAAAAAGAAAGTAATGCTAGCTATTTCACTTTCAACGTCTGCTCATCTTTATATTTGGGATGAACCGTTAAATTATATTGATATTTTTTCACGTATGCAAATTGAAAAAGTCATTCGTGAATATCAACCAACTCTTTTATTTGTAGAGCATGATACTTATTTTCAAGATACAATTTCGACTCATATGATTGATTTTGATAGACTTGATATTGAAAGTAGTATAAAATAAGGATAGGGAATAGAGGTGTATTATGAAAAATTTAGTTATCACTGATAAAGCTATTTCAAATCAATTGTTTAAAAATTCTGTTGTTGTGAATTTAAATAATATTCATTATTCATCTTGCACAGGTGGGCTTGAGTGTTTGAAATGTGAAGGGGCTTGTTATTTTAAAGATGATATGAGTTTGATTTCACAATGGATGAATGATTGTCAATTAATTATATATGTCACAAGAATAAAATATGGATGCTTTGATGTGCCTTTTAAACGCATGTTAGAAAGATTAATAGTGAATGTTGAACCTTATTATAGTATCGTTGATGGTCAAACATGTCATTTAAGTATTAGCCAATTAAAAAAGAAGTTACTTGTTATTGGATATGGAGCGGCAAGTGAAGACGAAAAGCATATTTTTAAAGATTTGTTAGATGAATCTATACTTGGTTCTATGTATGCTTCTGTTGATGCTTATTTTTGTGAAGAAGATGAATTAGACCAAGCTTTAAATACTTTTGGAGGTGTTGATCATGAGTAAGACACTTTTAATTAATGCATCATTAAAGCATGCATGTGATTTTGTTGAACCTTTTCTTCATCGTTTAGAAGTTTATTTAAATAAACAAGGTGAAATGGTTGTTGATGTGAGAGATTGTGATACTTTTGATGAACGTGCTTTTTTTGAATATGATTATGTTGTCTTTGTTTTTATGACATCTTTAAATATGTTACCTTCATCTATGTTAGAAATATTAAATAAGTTAGGAGGACAAGCAAAACAAACAAAAGTTTATAGTTTAATTGTTTGTGATGAATATGAAACAGAAAAATGTGATCTTTCTCAAAAAATATTAGAACAATGGTGTCAAAAAGAAAAATGTTCTTATCAAGGAACTTTAAAAATTGGGTCGGGATTGTTTATTATGAAAACAACTGTACGTTTTATAGTTTCTAATCATATTCAATCACTTGCTAAGGCTATTAAAAATGATGAAAACTATTTATCACAAGTGACTGTTCCTACAATGTCACATTTTATGAGAAATGCCAATCGTTATTGGACAAATGAAATCAAGAAAAAACAAAAAGAAATATTAAAAAGAAAGAAAGCAATCACTTCAAAATGATTGCTTTTTTATGTTCTAATTTTGTAGATTTCTTCATATAGTAATTTGTAAGAAGGAGGAAGTCTATGCAAACGATAGATGTATTAAAAGATATTGGTAAAAGGTGTAATGGGGATATTTACTTAGGGGTTGTAGGTCCTGTTCGTGTTGGAAAATCATCGTTTATTAAGCGTTTTATGGAGGTAGCTGTTATTCCTTATATGGATGATCATGATGCAAAAATACGAGCTACAGATGAACTTCCCCAATCCGGTGAAGGAAAAATGATTATGACAGTTGAGCCTAAGTTTGTTCCTAATCAGGCTGCTAAAATTTATGTTGAAGATAATTTGGGCGTGAATATCAGATTAGTTGATTGTGTGGGGTATGTGATTGATGGAGCAAAGGGGTATAAAGATGAGCAGGGGATTCGTTATGTAAAAACGCCTTGGTTTTTAGAAGCTATTCCTTTTGATGAAGCAGCGAGAGTGGGAACTCAAAAAGTGATTCAAGATCATTCAACGATTGGAATTGTTATGACTTGTGATGGTTCTATTTGTGAAATAGATCAAATGGATTATGTACAAGCTACTCAAGATGTGATAGAGGAATTAAAATCTATTGGAAAACCATTTGTGATTATTGTGAATTCAAGAGAACCACAAGGTATCAAATGTCGTGAAGTTGTGGAAAGATATAAAGAACTCTATGATGTACCAGTCATGGCATTTCAAGTCAATATGATAAATGAAGATGACATTTGTCATTTATTAAAAGAAGCTTTATATGAATTTCCAATTCATGAAGTGAAAATTGAAGTACCTCGTTGGATTGCTTTGATGGATTCATCGCATTGGTTAAAACAAACATTAGATGAAGCTTTAGAAAATTCTTTACAAGAAATTAAAAAGTTTAGAGATGTTGAAAAAATTGGAACATGCATGAGTGAATTTGATTTTATTGAAAGAGCATATTTATCTGATATTGATACAGCATCCTCTTCGGCAACTTTATGTATTCAAGAAAAGAAAGGTTTGTATAATGAAATCTTAAATGAAATTTTAGGTCAAGATCGATTTGATGAAGCTCTGTTTTTAAAACAAATGCAAGAATTAATGCAAATACAAAAGGAATATCAAGCGTATCGCAGTGCTTTAAAGATGGTTAAACAAACCGGATATGGTTATGCCTTACCATTACTAGAAGATATTGAAATCAGTCAACCAGAAGTGATTAAACAAGGACCTCGTTATGGAATGAAATTGGTTTCTACTGCTTCAACAATTCATATGATTAAAGTGGATATTGAAAGTACATTTGAACCTATAATAGGCTCTAAAGAACAAGCAGAAGCTTTTATTCAATATTTACAAAGTCATGGAGAAAATAATAAGGAAGCTATTTTTGATTGTGATGTTTTTGGTCGTAAATTAGGGGATTTAATTAATGAAGGTATGCGTGTAAAATTGTCTTCAATGAATGAAACCGCTTGTATTCGTGTGCATGATATTTTAAGTAAAATAGTGAATAAAGGTAAGACAAATGTGATTGCGATAGTTTTATAATTTTTTGGTTGCAAGCGATAATTTGAAATGATATACTACTACTTAGATTTAAGTAGGAGGCAATAAAAAATGAATAAAAAAGAACTTGTAGATATCGTTTCACAAAAAAAAGATTTAACAAAAAAAGATGCTGAAGCGTTAGTTGATACAGTTTTCGATACAATGGTTGAAAGCATTCTTGAAGGAGATAAAGTTTTAATTTCTGGATTTGGTACTTTCAAAGTCAACGCTCGTAAAGAACGTAAAGGTGTAAGTCCAAAAACAAAAGAAATGATGATTATTCCAGCAAGTAAAACAGTTTCTTTTAAACCAAGTCATAGATTAAAAGATGCCATGAATTAATTTGAGCATCTTTTTTCATATTCTGTTCATATTTGATGTATAATATAAATATAAGAGGTGAATAAAATGTTTTATTATGGATATATGTTTTCTAATCCCTATTATATGATAGGGACAATAGGTGTGTTATTGGCTACAATTTTAGCAATGTATGCACAAATGAAAGTACAATCAA
>CALDMQ010000235.1 GCA_937917505.1 uncultured Erysipelotrichaceae bacterium
TCCAATTCATGATGAATCTTATATATACGAACCAATTCATCATCGCTTGTAAAATTAAATTCGCGACGTTCTTTCGAAATGCTTTTGCGCAAACTTAACATTCCATAAATACATACAACAAATGCAGGCACAACCAAAATGGCACCAATATAGATCATGTATTCAGGTAAAAAGAAAATCAAACACATAACGATCCATGGGCTGATGTTGAATCGCGCTGTTACATATTGTCCAATATAAATGATATTGATGATTCCTGAAATCAATAAGGCATCACCTACATATAAGATCCACATATTATTTTGCAGATACGTTAAAACCTGTTTCAGTGATTCTGTATCTACACCTGGTACAGAACTTAATGAACTCGACAACATATCCGAACTCATATCGATACCACTCGCAAATACAACCGCACATAAGCAAAGTCCAACTAAAAAAGCTACAACTAAAGCTATTAAATGGGATTTACAACGATATTTCCACATACAACCACCTATTTCTTCTCTATAATTCTTGCAGGAATTCCTACTGCAGTTGCCCCTTCAGGAACATCTTCTAAGACGACCGCATTTGCCCCTACACGACATCCCTTTTTCAAAGTGATATTTCCTAAACATTTTGCTCCACAGCCAATATATACACCATCCTCTAAAGTTGGATGTCTTTTGACATGTTGCTTTCCTGTACCACCAAGTGTGACACCATGATAAAGCTGACAATCATCCCCGATAATTGCCGTTTCACCAATCACAACTCCGATACCATGATCAATCATCAAACCACGACCAATCACAGCACCAGGGTGAATTTCAATTCCTGTCCAATGCCTTGCTCGATTACTTACCCAACGCGCAATAAATGTATGATTACGCACCCAAAACCAATGGGCAATACGATGTAAACCAATTGCCTTAATATGTGGATACAACCAAAACACTTCCCATTTTGAATGTGCTGCTGGGTCTAACTGCATTGTTCTTTCTATGTTATATAATCCATCACGGATAAAAGATTTCTTGTTTCTTTCTGACATGATAAAATTTTAGTTTATTTATGTCTAAATTTCAAGTTTAGTGTTTATTTCACATAAACTTCACATAGTGAATCATCTAAAACCTTACCAATCGAATCATGAATAACAAGATCCGCCTTTGAATCCATATTTGTACTGTCTTTATTGATCAAAACCAAATGTTTGCCATGAAAATAGTTAATTAAACCAGCCGCAGGATATACGACAAGACTTGTACCACCTACAATTAAAAGATCTGCCTGCTCAATCGCATGAATAGCCGAATACAATGTATATTCATCTAAGCCTTCTTCATACAAAACAACATCTGGCTTAATGATGGCACCACACTTGCTACATCTAGGAATACCTTCATTATCTCTTAGTTTCATCATATCCTCTAGAGAATATTTTGTTTGACAATGCGTACAAGTATTTCTTAAAACACTTCCATGCAATTCATAGACCTTTTTAGAACCTGCCATCTGATGTAAGCCATCAATATTCTGTGTCACAATCCCTTTTAGCTTTCCCATTTTTTCAAGCTTTGAAAGAGCATGATGCGCCTTATTAGGTTGGGCATCTGGATAAATCATCTGATTAAAATAAAAATCAAAGAATTCTTTAGGATGACTTAAATAAAAACTATGTGACAACATAATCTCAGCCGGATATGGATACTTCTTTTTATATAATCCATTATCACTACGAAAATCTGGAATGTTACTTTCTGTAGACACACCAGCACCACCAAAAAATACTATATTATGACTTTCTTGAATCCAATCTTTTAAAGACATAACATTGTCGAGTAGACTTTGTCTCGACCTTCACCCCTTTCATCAATATAAAATAATTTCGCGATGAGAGGTTCAAGTCTCAAAAGCCCCTCACAGAACCGCACGTGCCCTATTA
>CALDMQ010000236.1 GCA_937917505.1 uncultured Erysipelotrichaceae bacterium
CCATTGATGAAGTCTTTATAGACGTGACACATTATTTAAAAACATATCAAATGACGCCTAGAGAACTTGCAAAAGCAATGATTCTTGATATATACAAAGAAACTGGTATAACTGCAACAGCAGGGATAGGAACGAACTTATATTTATGTAAAGTAGCAATGGATATTGTGGCGAAACACATTAAACCCGATCAAGATGGAGTGAGAATAGCACAAGTTAATGAAATGAGATATAGAAAGTATTTATGGAATCAGACTTTTGGAGAATAGGGCAAGGATATGCTAAGAAGCTTGAGCAAGTCGGACTTTATACAATGGGTGATATTGCAAAATGTTCAGTAGGAAAACCAACGGATTACTATAATGAAGAATTGCTTTATAAAATGTTTGGAGTGAATGCTGAATTGTTAATAGATCATGCATGGGGTTATGAATCATGTACAATGAAAGATATCAAACGATATAGACCTGAAAATACAAGTATAGGAACAGGTCAAGTTTTAAGTTGTCCATATTCTTTTGATAAAGCGAGATTAGTATTAAAAGAAATGATTGATGGGTTATCATTGAGTTTGGTTGATAAGGGGCTTGTGACCAATCAAATTGTTATTACGGTTGGATATGATACTGAAAATGTGTCGAAAGGTGATTATGAAGGTATGGTTGTAGTTGATAGATATGGCAGAAAAATACCTAAACATGCAAGAAGTACTGTCAATCTTGATAGACAAACATCTTCATCAAAATTAATGACTCAAGCGGTATTAAAATGGTTTGATAGACATGTTGATAAGTCATTATCAATTAAAAGATTCAATATATCAGCAAATAGAGTTGTAGATGAAGGTGTATTAAAAGATAAAGAAATTGTCCATCAATTAGATATATTTACAGATTATAAAACTTTTGAAGAACAAGAAGAAAAACAAAAAATAGATTTAGAAAAAGAAAGAAATCTTCAACGTGCAACACTTGCATTAAAGAAAAAATATGGTAAGAATGCTGTATTAAAAGGTATGAACTTTGAAGAAGGTTCAACAGCTAAAGAAAGAAATGGTACTATAGGCGGACATAAAGCATAGAGGGGGGAGTTATATGAATAATGATATACATAATTATGAAGATATTATCTATTTACCTCATCATGTTTCAAAGGTTCATAAACCAATGTCATTATATGATCGTGCAGCTCAATTTGCGCCATTTGCGGCTTTAACAGGATATAAAGAAGCGGTTTGTGAAAAAGAAAGGTTAACGAGTCAAAAGAAAATTCTTGATGAAAATCAAAAATTTCTTTTAAACATAAAACTTCAAATGATATTAGAAAACATTAAGGAATGCCCAATAATTACAATCATCTATTTTCAAAAAGATAAGACAAAAGATGGTGGGAGTTATGTCAGTGTTACTGAACATGTTGAAAAAATAGATGAATATTCAAAAACAATTCAACTTGCGAATCGTGTGAAAATAAAGATTGATGATATTTATCAAATAAAGCTACAAAAATAACAAAAACAATTGACAAATAGAGGATAATTGCTATAATGTACAAGTGCAATAAATGATAGCAGCACATAGAGTATTAGCCAATGCGTTTGTAACAAAGGGATGCAAAGTATCTTGCTGCAAAGAGAAATGCTTAGTACAGACACAACCTAATTGATCTATGAATGTTATTGTTTTATGCCAATAAAACAATAGGAGGAATAAATAATGGCACGTTATACTGGACCACAATGGAAAAAATCAAGACGTTTAGGATTTTCTACATTAGAAACTGGTAAAGAATTAGCAAAAAGACCTTATGCACCAGGTCAACATGGACAAAAAAGAAAGAAACCAACTGAATATGGTTTACAATTAGCTGAAAAGCAAAAAGTAAGACATATGTATGGTGTTAATGAAAAACAATTCCGTAACACTTTCTTTAGAGCTAGTAAAATGGAAGGAATTACTGGTTATAACTTCTTCTGTTTATTAGAATCAAGATTAGATAACGTAGTTTACAGATTAGGATTTGCTACTACAAGAAGACAAGCAAGACAATTAGTAAACCATGGTCATATCTTATTAAATGGTGTAAAAACTGACATCGCATCTTGTCAAGTTAAAGTTGGAGATGTTGTAGAAGTTAAAGAAAAATCTAAAAATTTAGCTATCATCAAAGCTTCATTAGAAAATAGAGTACATACTCCTGCTTTCGTTGAAGTTGATGAAACTAAAATGTCTGGAAAATTTACTCGTTTACCAGAAAGATCTGAATTAAATCAAGAAATTAACGAATCATTAATCGTAGAATACTACAACAGACTTGGATAATTTCATTAAGGACATTTCGATGTCCTTTTTTTGTTTCTATACAATAAATATGATGAAATATTTTGTCACTTATGTTAGAATAAAATGGATAGATAAGAGAGGTGTGAAATATGGATCAAATCATGAAACAAATTGATAAAATTGGTGGTATGAAAACGATCGTTATTGCAGCTATAGTTCTTGTGGTTTTGATAGTTTTGATTTTGATATATAGAAGTATACGTTTAAAGAGATTTCGTAAACAAATTGTAGATGTAGAAAATAAAATGAATGCCATTAAATCACTTCCTTTACAATATCGTTTAGGACGTGTTCATAGTATTTCTAAAAATATGCCTGATGTTTTAGAGTTATATAATGAATATTCAGAAGAATTTGAACGAATTTCAGATTTTCAAAAGAATGAATTAGCTGTATTAGTTAATGAAGTTGATGAACAATTGTTCTATGGAAAAATCTGCAAAGTTTCAAAGAAGTTTCAAGATCTTCAAAATATGTTAGATACATATGAAAAAGATTCTCAAGCATTGTTAGAGAAATTAGAAAAAGTGACTGAAATTGAAAATGTTCAAAGAATTGAAATTATTCGTGTTAAAGAAAAATATCGTAAAACAATTGATTGTTTTGAAGGTATTCGTTTTCAAGTTGAGGACTTTGTTCCTCGTTTATTAGATGTTTTTAATACGATTGATGATGATTTTGTAAAGTTAGAAGATATGATGAATAATCAAAAATTTGAAGATGCTCAAAACTTTACAAAAGATATTGATGAACGTGTAGAATGGATCGATTCTTATTTAGAGGATTTACCAAGTTATATTGCGGTTGTAAGACAGTATATTCCTCGCAAAATGACTTATATCGATGAATTGTTAGACAAGATGAAGGAGAACTTCTCGTTAGAAGAACTTCATACTCATGAACGTTATCAAGAAATTAAAAATATCATTCATACAGTAACATCACATATTCAAACATTAGCATTAGAAAGTGTTGCAGATGAACTTCAACAATTAGTTGAATTACTAGATGTATTTGTCGCTGATTTAGAAAAAGAAATCAATGCTTATGAAGATTTTAAAGAAAAATGGGATGATTGTTATGGGTTTATCACAAATATTTATGATGAATACAAACAAGTTATGATTGATTTTAATAATTTAAAGAGTTTATATCGTTTAGATGATCTAGATATGAATATTGATGAGAGGTATCAAGAG